>JAGBDD010000010.1 GCA_017937685.1 Thermoguttaceae bacterium
AACGCTATGGGTCGTATTACCGCCAGTAGAAAACAATTGAAAGGCGATCCGGTCTACGGTTCGCTGTTGGCCAGCAAATTCATCAACTGCTTGATGTGGGACGGCAAAAAGACCGCCGCGCAAAAGATTTTCTACGACGCGCTGGAAATCATCCGCACGAAAGTCGAAGACGTCGAACCGCTCGAAGTCTTCACGACGGCGCTTGAAAACGTCAAGCCGAGCATCGAAGTTCGTTCGAAGCGCGTCGGCGGCGCGTCCTACCAAGTTCCGATGCCGGTCAAAGCGAACCGCGCTCAATCCCTCTGCATTCGCTGGATTCTGATGGCCGTTCGCGATAAGAAGGGTCAACCGACCGCGCAAAAACTCGCCTCGGAACTCTTCGACGCTTACAATAAGCAAGGCGTCGCTTACACGAAGCGCGAAAACGTTCACCGTATGGCGGAAGCGAACAAAGCGTTCGCCCACTTCGCGAACTGATCGTCGACTTGACGCGCCGCGTTTTTTCGAATTTTTCGAAACGTCGGCGCGTTCTTTGCTCGCGATAAAAAAGCGTTTTTCGATTTCGGTCGAAAAACGCTTTTTTATTTCTTGCCCGGCGCCGCGCTTGCGTCGTCTCCCTTATCTCCGCGCTCGGCGCCGCGCTTGCGACGTTTCCGTTTTCGCCGTCGTTACTTCCGCTTCCGCGCCCGACGCCGCGTTCGCCGTCGTCTCCCTTATCTCCGCGCTCGGCGCCGCGCTTGCGACGTTTCCGTTTTCGCCGTCGTTACTTCCGCCTCCGCGCCCGGCGCCGCGTTCGGCTCGCGCTTTTACTCTTCTTACGGCGCGACGCGTTCGGACTCGTCGCTCCAATCGGTCGTCCTCGCCTCTCGCAACGCTTCGTCGGCCCAAGCGCGTTCCCCGTAAAGCTCGAGCAGCGCCAACCTAATTTTTTCCGCTTCCGAACGATTCGTCGGCGCGAGCGCGACGGCGGCGCTCCAACGCTCGGCGATTAACGCCAAATCTTCGACGCGCGCTTTTTCGCGCTCCTCGAGAAGGCGCTCGAGTTTCCGCGTCGCGACGGCGACGAGCGCTTGCGTCAACGCCGCCTCGTTTTCCGCGTCGTCGTCCGGCTCGCTCGACGTTTGCCGCGTCTCTTCCTTCGGCGACTCCCAAGCGAAAAGCTCGACAAAAGCGGTCAACTTGACGACGCCTTCGTCCGGATTCTCCTCCGCGACGCGAAGCGCGTCGAGATACGCCCGCTCGATCGGACTCGACGGCGCGTTCCGCCGCTTGCGCGCGAGTCGACGCTCCAAGCGATGTTCCGTCGACTCGATTTCCAAGCGCTCGAGCCATTCGTTCGCGACCTCGGAACGCGGATCGTTCGGATATAACTCGACCATTCGCCGCAAATCCTTCTCCGCTCGCCGCAACGCGCCGGAAATTTCGTCGTCCGAAACGTTCAATTCGTTCTCAATGCGCTCGAACAACCGATCGGCGGTCGGCTCTTGCGAGGCGCGCCAAAGAAACGCGACCAATCCGCTCAACACGGCGAACGTCAAGAAAACTTGCGCCGTTCTCCAACCGAGTCGCTTCTCGTTTTTCGACGGGAGAGCGTCCAATTCCCCTTCGTCGACCGGAACAAAACGCGACCGTTTGTACTTATCCAACGACGAAGCCTCGACGTCCTCCAAATCGTCGCCGTAATCTTCCCAATCGCCTTCCGCCAACGTCGCCGTCGTTTCTTCTTCGCGCTCCGTTTTGAAATTTTCGGTTTCAACGGCGGTCGGCGCGCGAAAATCCGCTTCGCGCTCGCCGTTTCCGGAACCGAACGCGACCGCGGCGCCGCCTTGAACGTTCGCGTCCGCCGCCAACTCAAAATCGTCGTTCTCCGTCGCGCCGTCGCCAAGCGTCGACGTCGAATCGCCCGCGTCGCGTTCCCTTGCGTCCTCGTCGTTGACCTCCGTCGTTCGCTCGAACGGCGACGCGACGTTTTCCTCCGCTTGCTCGTCGCTTAAAGCGCGGTAAGGAATGTCCGGCGGCGCGACGTTAAACGTTTCCGACGCGTCGCTTTGCGCGCCTTCGTCGCCGTCGTCTTCTTCCGGTTCGCCGCTTGTCGAGCGTCCGTCGACGCTAAAACGACAATTCAAAAAGGGATTCCCGTTTTCAATTCCGGAAGCGGTTTTCAAGACGCCTTCGAGCCGCCGACCGACCAAGCGCGCGTCGCCGGGCCGTTTTTCCGGCGAAATTTGCAACAACTCTCTCAAAAACGCGTCCAAAACTTTCGGCGCTTCCGGACGCGTTCGGCGAATCGACTCCGGCGTCTCCTCGTTGTAACGTCGCAACAACTCCGGCAACGAACGAGCGCGATACGGCGGCTCGCCGGTCAAGAGCGCGTAAAGAAGCGCCCCGAGCGAGTAAAGATCGGCGCGCGGCGTCAACGGACCCGCTTTCGCCTGTTCCGGCGCCATATACTCGATCGTTCCGACGACCTGATTCGCGCCGGTCAACCGCGAACCGCCAAAATACTGCGCGATCCCGTAATCGGTAATCTTGACGACGCCGTCGTCGAGCAAAAGAACGTTCGCCGGTTTTACGTCTCGGTGAACGACGCCGCGATCGTGCGCGTGTTTCAGAGCGCGGCAAATCGAAACGCCGATGTAAACGGCTTCCTCCCAAGCGAACCGCCGCCCGCGCTTCAAGAGCGTCGCCAAACTCGGCGCGTCGACGTACTCCATCGCGTAATACAGAACGCCATCCTCCTGCCCGAAACCGTAAAGTTTAACGATATTTTCGTGTCGCAGAAGTTTTAACGTCGAGATTTCCGCTTCGAACCGTTCGCGCTCCGACTCAAGGGGCGTCAACAGCGTTTTGACGGCGACGGTCTGCCCGGTCTCCTCGTGCCTAGCGCGATAAACGGCGCCCATTCCGCCGCGTCCTAACAAACGCTCTAAAATAAACGGCCCGAAACGTTCTTGACGATTCACTGTTTCCTCCCGTTTGCGACGGCGCGCCCGTTCCGTCGTTCGCGCAAGCGCGGCAAGAAATTTAAATTTCGCGCTCGACGCCGCGAGCGAAAAATCGATAAAGCAAAAAGCGATAAAGAAAAATTAAGAATCCGGCGCGCCGACCGCGAACGGCGTCGAAACAAACGCTCCGCCGTCGGCGCCAAGGTCGAACGTCAGTTTTTCGGCGGCGCGAATTTCACTTTGTCGACCATTTTAACAATTTGACCTTCGGAATTCAAGTATCCCGCGACGGCGGTGATCGCTTGAACGGCGTAACGGTACCGAAGCCCGGGATCGCAGTCGAGTTCGACCTCCAAATCGTCGCGAAACTCCGGAATCGCGGCGCCGGAGTAAGCGTCTTGAAACGCGACTTCGTTTTGATTAATATATCGATAAACGGCGGCGCGCAACGCGTTCATATCGCCGAGCGACGCGTCGCCGAAACGAATCCCGGAGAGTTCGCCGCGCGAATCGGCGGTCAAACGAACGACGACCGGCGTCAGTTCGTCGAGCGTCGGCGCTTGATTCGACTGCGCCTCGACCGGCATCCGAATCGCGAAATCCCCCTCGACGTCCGGCGTTTTATAGGTGATGACAAAAAACGCCAACAGCAAGAAAACAACGTCGATCATCGACGTCATTTGCAATTCGACTTTTTCCAATTTCGGCGTTCTTCGACGCGCGCTCATCGTTCGCAACCGTCCTTTCGACTCTTTTCCGTTCTCCGTTCGCCGCGTCGGCGCAACCAACGTTCGAGCGAGAAAAACGCCCCGTTTCGCCGGAGCGCCCGTCGTTTATTTTATTCGAAACGCTCGCAAATTTCAAGGCGGTTTTAACGCCGTTCGCGCAAAAAGAACGAAAAACCGTTCGACGAAAAGGTTCCGCTCAACGATTCGGCGCCAACATCGAAACCGACGACGAAGCGCCGAAATCGACCGCCGAAACGAAGGACGCGGTCGACAAAGCCGACGCTAACGCGTTCTTTTCTCCGACTTGCGTCGCTTGCGCAAAATTCGCCGCTCGCGGGATTCGCGTCGTTTCCTCCGCTTCCGTCCAATCGCCGTCCGCGTCCGAATCGTCGACCGTCCCCAAAGTTTGCGCGAACGCCGCTCGACCGGCGTCCCAACGTCGCCGCGACGTCGTCTCGCCGTTTTTCGCGCCGCGCGCCGTCGTTTCGCCGAACGAACCTTCTAGAAAACCGCTCAACGGTTTCGAACGCGCCGGATGTTGCAACTTCCGCACCGCTTTCGCTTCGATCTGACGAACGCGCTCGCGAGTAACGGAGAAGATGCGCCCCACCTCTTCCAGCGTGTACGCGTAACCGTCGGCGAGCCCGAAACGAAGCCGAATGATCTCGCGTTCGCGGAACGACAACGCCGACAACGCTTCGTCGAGCCGTTCGCGGAGCGCCGCCCGATTCATTTCGACCAACGGGTCGTTTTTGCGCGGGTCTTCGAGAAAATCGCCGAAAAAGCTCTCGTCGCTCCCTTCGACGGGACGGTCGAGCGACAGCGGCGGACGCGAAATTTGAATCGCCGCGCGAATTTCGGAGGGCGACAACCCGGAAAGTTTCGCGATTTCTTGCGGCGTCGGCGCGACGCGAGCGCGTCGGGTCAATTCGCGCGACGCTTTGCGCACCGCCTTCAACGTTTCCAGCAAATGGTTCGGAATCCGAATCGCGCGACATTGTTCGGCGATCGCCTTCGAAATCGCCTGCCGAATCCACCAAGTCGCGTAAGTCGAGAATTTGAAACCGCGTTTGTGTTCGAATTTGTCGACGGCGCGCATCAGCCCGGTGTTTCCCTCTTGAATCAAGTCGAGGAAACTCAAGCCGCGGTTGCGGTACCGCTTCGCAATGCTGACGACGAGACGCAAGTTGCCCGCCGAAAACGTTCGCTTCGCCGTTTCAAAATCTCGTCGTTTTTGCGCGACGAACGCCAGCTTGCGGTCGAGCGTCGCGAGCGTTTCGTTCGCGGCGAGGCGTTGATTCCGCAAAAATCGAACGCACCGTCGATATTCGGAACGCAATTCTTCGTATTCCGCGCCGACGTCGAAAGCGAAACGTCGCGTTCCTCCGGTCGCGCCGCGCCAAACGGGCAAAGCGGCGGCCTCGCTCGGTTCCGAATAGGAAACGCGGTCGCTCGAAAGCGACACGACGAACGGCTCGTCGGCGGCGCTCGCGCTCGTTTCTTGTTCCTTTTTTCGCCAAGACGGCGATTTTACCGAAGCGTCGTTTCTCGCGCCGTCGAGTTCCGCCAAACGTTCGCGCAGTTCTTTCGCTCGTTCGTAACGTTCGCGGATTTTTTCGTTGCGGCGCGTCAATTTATCGAGAAACGGCGCGAACGATTGCGTTCGGAGATCGAGTTCGTTCAAGAGTCGGAACGCCCGCCGCCGACGCGCCGCCAACGCTCGCCGACGTTCGGAACGCTCTTCCGACGTCAACGTTCCGGATCGAAGCGCCAAAAAGTCTTCGCGGTTCTTCGCCAAAACGCCGCGCAACGTCGAAAGCGCCGGCCCGAGAAGCGCGTGAAAACGCTTTTTCGCGCTCAAATCGGCGACCGAAACGTCGATCGTGCGGTCGAGCCGAGCGCGCCCGCGTTGAATTTTCGTCAATAACTCGACGGCGTCGCGAACGACCCAATCCATTTTCAAAACGGCGCGGCGGAACGCTCGACGCGTCGTCTCGATTTCGCGAGCCGCGCGGCGTTCCTCGTCGCGAGTCAACATCGGAATATCGCCCATCTGCACCAAGTAAATGCGGATCGGGTCGTCGAACGCGTCGGCGATGGAAGACGCGTCGGTTTCGTCGACGTTTTCCGGGCCGAAGACGTCGTAATCGGCGTCGAAATCGTCGCTATCGTCAAAAAGTTCGTCCGCCGAAGCGCCGCGTTCGTCCGCGTAAGAAAAGTCGTCCAAAAACAACGCGTCGCTGGAAAAGGCGTCCGAGTCAATGAAAGACGGGTCCAAACCTTCTTTATCGAAGTCGTCAAAACCGCGTTTCATATAAAAGTTACTCCTGTTCGTCGGGCGCCGCGCCGTCAAATTTCGTCGCCGTCGCGACGAGCGTTCGTTCGGCGGAACGAGCGCGGCAAAACGAAAAAGCGGGAGAAAAAAGCTCCCGGCGTTCATTATTCAAAAAGGCGTTGGCGCGCGAGACGCTCTAAAAATCGCTAAAATCGACAATTTCTAATATTGTCGAGCAAAACGTCGCGGGGAACTCCCTTTCTTTCCCCTAATATCGGCGCTTACGAGCTTTCGCTCGACGACTTTAACCTAAACGTCGCCAAGACTTGAGAATCGCGCGCCGCTCTAACGTCTTTATTCGCGACAATCGTCATATTCGGAGTCGTTTTGATCGGACGCCGCTTGCCGCTTTAATTGTTAAAAGTTTAGCGTCTTGTTTATTTTGCGCATTTTATCCAACTCTCCGTTATTCTAAAACCTTTTTTTATTTATGCAACGAACCAAAACAAAAAACCCGCCTCAAAATTCGCTTAACAGGTTTGCCTAACAGTTTTTTTCGTCAAAAACGTTTTTTTTAGAACTCTAAAGAACCGGAACGCTCTTTTAACAGGCGCAATTTCCGCGACTTGGCTAAAAAATTAGCCCGACCGCCTTAAAAATTGCGGCGGCCCTAGCGCAACTTTCGGATTTAAGTAAAATAAACGGAACGAAAGATCATTCGAGAAAGGCGCCTTCCAACGGTCGACCGTTTTCTTTCCAACGCCGCGTCAAAACGGCGAAGCGCGTTCCTTTCGTCGATTTCCGCCTAACATTTTTAAAACTCAACGTTAAGACAACGCCGACTAAGGAGCGTTTTATGCCAAAAATCGACGTCGTAACGGTCGACGGGCCGGCCGGAGCGGGAAAAAGCGTCGCGACGCGGCGGCTCGCCGAACGCTTGGGAATCGAATATCTCAACACCGGCGCGATGTATCGAGCGATCGCGCTTTGCGCTTTGCGGGAAAACGTCGACCTAACCGACGCCGACGCGTTGACGAAAATCGCTTGCGAACGCCGCTTAGAATCGAGAAACGGTCGCGTCTCCCTCGACGACGAAGACGTTTCCGACGCGGTGCGGTCGCCGGAGGTTTCGCAGTCGGTCAAATACCCGGCGGGCGCGCCGTCGGTGCGGGCGATTTTGGTCGAAAAACAGCGGGAAATCGGTCTTTCGCGACCGATCGCGACGGAGGGCCGCGACCAAGGAACGGTCGTTTTCCCGGACGCGCTTTGCAAATTTTACTTGACCGCGTCGCCGGAAGAACGGGCTCGGCGGCGGTTCGGCGAACACGAACGACGCGGCGAAACGGTCGATTTCGACGAACTCCTCCGCCAAATCGTCGAGCGCGACCGGCAGGATTCGGAGCGCGAAATCGGCCCGCTTAAACGTCCGGAAGACGCCGTCTTAATCGACAGCGATGGGAAAACGATCGACGAAGTCGTCGCCGAAATGGAGCGTATCGTTCGCGAAAAACGCCGCGCCGCCGGGCTTTAATTCGCCGAGCAACGTCGCAAAGTTTCGCCGTTTTTCCCGTTTTAACGCAAACGCCGAAAAAAAAAAACGCGCTTCCCGGTTTCGAGAAGCGCGTTTTGCCTTAAACGTCCAACGCAAACGTTAAGCGAAGGGGCAAACGTCGCCGCTTAACGTTTTTTGCGCCAAGACTCTTTCCTCCTTCTTTATATATTCGCGACGATCATTGATAAACGCGAACGTAATCGATTTGATAATCGGTCGGGCAAGTGTCGTCGGCGATCTCGCCGCCCCAAGCGCCGCCGATCGCGGTGTTCAGCAGGAGGTAATGCGGCTTGTCGAACGGCCAAACTTCCGTTTTCTTTTCCTCTTCGGAACGCAAAAATTCCAGAACGACTTCCTCGTCGACCAAAATCGTCAATTTATCTTCCGTCCATTCGAGCGCGTAAACGCAGAAGCGGCCCTCCGGATTCCCCGGCTCGACGTTGTTTCCCTTGCTGACGACCTTCCAAGACTCGGCGGCGCCGCGACGACGCATATGAATCGTCCCGTAAACGCGCCCCGGCTCCTTGCCGACGTACTCCATAATGTCGATTTCGCCGCAACGGGGCCAACCGACTTCGCGAATGTTCGTTCCCATCATCCAAATCGCCGGCCAAATTCCCTTTCCTTTCGGGAGACGCGCCCGCACCTCGACGCGCCCGTAAAGCCAACCCGCTTTGCCGAGCGTATTAATGCTGCCGGACGTATATTCGGCGAACTCTCGCCCTTTCGAACCCGGCTTCCCGGCGATCGGGAACTTTTCTTTCAGCGTTCGAATCGTCAGCGCGCCGTCCTTTTGGAAGACGTTTTCGAGACGGTCGGAGTAATATTGCGCTTCGTTATTGCGGATGTAACCGATTTCATACCCCCATTTTTCCGGGTCGGGCGCGCCGACGCCGTCGAACTCGTCGTTCCAAACGAGCTTCAGCTCGCGACCGTCCGACGTTTTAATCGTTTGCGGAACGTTTTTCGAGTCGACGACGCGGGTCGACGCGTCGGAAGAGTCGGCGGCGACCGAACCGGCGGGCGCGCCAAGCGTCGAAAGCGAAACGGCTAAAGCCGCGAAAAGGGGCGAAAATCGGGCGACGCGTTTCATCGAAAGTCCTCCTTCGTCGCGACGCGTCCGCTTGTTTTCCCGCGTCTTTTCTCGAACGCCGCGACGTTCGAAGACGTTCGCCCAACGTTTGCGAGAAAAGGCGGAAAAACGCCGCGTCGCCGCGACAAAAATCGTTAAAGGCAATAAAAATCGAGACGCCGCGACTTGTCGTTCGGCCGCGCCGCTCGGTCGTTTCGTTTTATTCGTTCGTTTCGGGCGTTTTCGCTTCCGATTCGGCGGTTTGCGAAGTTGCCGCTTTTTCCGCTTTCGCGTTTTGAGAAGTTTCGGCGCTTTCCGGCGACTTTTCCGCTTCGGTGTTTTGCGCGTTTTCCGGCGACTTTTCCGCGTTGGCGTTCTCTTCGTTCTTCTCCGGCGCGATAATCTTTCGCAACTCAAGCGCCGCGGCGCGTTTCGGGAAATTCCCCTTTTGCCGCAACGCCAAGTCGAGCAACGTCAACGCCAAACTCTTGTCTTCTCGAACGTTCGCGATCTCGGCGAGGTAATAGGCGACCGTCGCCGAAAATTCGCCGGAATCGAGCATTGGGCCGAAAATCGCGTCCGCTTCGCGAGCGGCGCCGGAGAGGAAGAGCGTCCAAGCGTATGTCGCGGCGGCGTCTTGCGAATCCGGATAAGCTCGGTAATTTTTAGCGGCGATAGCGCGAGCTTGCGCCAATTTTTCCTTGTTTCGTTGGTCGAGAAGCGCGAGCGCGAGCCCGTTCGACGCTTCGAAGCTCGTTCCGTCGATAAAGGTCGCCCGACGGAACGCGTCTTCGGCGACCGCGTACCCGCCGGCGTAAAGCGCGACCCAACCGCGCAACGCCCAACCGTCGAAATCGTTTTTCCCCTCTTTTTCGAGTTCGCCGACGAGCGCCGCCGCTTCGTCGAGTTTGTTCCAACGCAAGTAAAGCCGAGCGAGTTGCGCGCGTTCGCGGCGCGACGCCGTTTCGATCAACGCCGATTGTCCTTGAACCCGCTCGAACGCTTCGTCGAGCCGGTCTTCCGCGTCGAGCGTCGTCGCCGTTTGCAGCCAACCGGGCCAAAGGCGTTCGTCGAGTTCCGCCGCTTTATCGAACGTTTTTTCCGCGTCGTCGAGCAAGTTCCTTTTGACCGCCAAATACCCGAGATTCCAACGCGCTTGAACGTTTTTCGGGTTCGCGTCGACGACTTTTTGCGTCAACTCGGCGGCCTCGTCGTACCGTCCGCGACGTTCGGCGAGAAGGGCGCGAACGTTCAACGCCTCTTCGCGGAGATAAGCGATTCGCGTCGACTCCGGAAAACGCGCCGCGTACTCGGCGTTCAACTCGTCGGACCGGTCGAGAAGAAGTCGCGCCTCCAAATACCGCCCTTCGCGAACGTCGATCCCGGCCAACTGCAGGAACGCTTCCGGGTCGTCGGGATAATCTTCCGCCGTTTTTTCCAATTCGCGCCGCATTTCTAGAAAACGCTCGTTATTCGAATAAAGCAACGCCAACATAACGCCCGGCGGGTCGGAATCGGGATTCGCGTCGTAAACGTCCTTCAACAGCCGATAAGCGAGTTCGGGTTTGCCCGCCAAATACGCGTCGACCGCCGCCTCCGCTTCCGGACTCGCGCCCGGAACGCCGCCTTCCGCCGTTTGCGTCTCTTGCGTTTTTTCCGTTTCTTGCGCGACTTCGCCGCCTTGCGCTTCTTGCGTTTTTTCCGTTTTTTGCGCGACTTCGCCGACTTGCGCCGCTTGCGCGTTTTCCGCTTCCTGCGCCGTTTGCGCGACTTGCGTCTTTTCCGCCGCTTGCGCGACTTTCGCCGTTTGCGGCTCTTGCGCAAAAAGTTCGGACGCCGACGCCGAAACGCCGGTCAGCGCCGCCGTCAACGCGACGACCGCCGCGCGCCGTTTGCTTTTCGTCCAACCGTTTCCGCCGTTCGTCTTTTTCTTCATCGCCGCGCCTTTTTCGCCTTTCTTTTGATTTCGCGTCGCCGTTTTTCTTCTTATCGACGTTATTTTACCCGATTCGACGCGGCGTTTCAACGGTTCGCGCCGTTTTTTTGGCGACTTTTCGCTCGTCCGCCGTCAACGCCCCGCGCCGAACCGACGTTCCGCGTCGCGACGCAACGTTTCCGCTTCGTCGCGCCGACCGATTTTTTCGAACGCCGACGCCGCCCGCGCCGTCGCCCGTTCCGCAAGATTGCGATTCGCGTCGGCGAGAAGCGCGACCCGCAAAAAAACGTTCGCCGCCGCGTCGTCCCGACCGAGCGACTCGTTCCCAGTCGCGACAAGAAACGACGGCCCCAAACGGAGTTCGACCGGGAAAAGCGCCGCCGTCTCCGCCCAACGGTCGACCGTTTCCGCCGTCGGATTTGTCAACGTTTCGAGCCGCCAACGCTGCGCCGTCGCGAGAAGCGCGACCGTCCGACAAGTCCGAACGGCGTCGACGTCGGAGCGCGCGTCCTCCGGCGGTTCGCAAACGGCCAAATCGCGCAACGCTTCCACCGCGTCCTTTTTATACCGCGCCGAATCGAGCAAAACCGACGCCGCCAAGAGCCGCCCGAGCGGGTTCGCGACGCCGCTCGGATTCTTCGTCGCCGGGAGCCAACGCGCCGCCTCGTCCTCCGCCTGCCGCCGAGCGTCCGGCGACTCGCCCGCTCCGAACGCCGCGCGGGGCGCCCAACGAAGCGGAATCGACGGTAAAAAAGCGGAATAGGGGTCGAGTCGGCAAATTAGGAAGAATTGAGCGGCCGCGTCGTCCTCTCGACCGAGCGCGACGAGCGCGTCGACGACTTTCGCCGTCGCCCATTCCTTCGCCCAACGCCGCTCGTCCGTCTTGCGCGCCGCCTGCAGAAGCGCGATCGCTCGCCGAAACTCCGCCGCTTCGCCGAGTTTGCGCCCGAGTTCGAACGCCTCGACGCCCCGCGCGAACTCGGCGCCGACGCTCGCTTCGAGTCGGTCGATCTCGTCGAGCGGAACCGTTCGCGCCGCGCCGTCGGTCGTCTTGAACGTCAAGCCGCCGTTCCCGGAAATCCGCGAAACCGTTCCGGAAAGCGTTTCGCCGTTCTTCAACCGCAAAACGTCGACGCGATTCGCGCCGCTTGCGACCGGTTCGAACGCAACGCGGTTCGCCCCGTTCGCCGAAACCGCCGAACTTGCGTCGTTTGCCGAATCAGCCCGAACGCCGCCGTTCGCGGAACTTGCCGAGCTTGCCCTTTTTGTCGCTTCTTGCGCGGCGCGAGCCGCGAACGGATTTAGCGCCGCGCCGCCGGGCGGGAGCGTTTGCGCAAACGCGACGCTTCCCCAACCGCTCCAACCGACCGCAAGAAAGAAAATCGCCGCGATTCGGCTAAAGCGGCGCGGGCGAAAACTTCGAGACGTCCAATCCATCGGAACCTCGTTTCGTCGAGAAAAGAAGAGGAAATAAGGAAACAACGACGACGCGCGCCGCAAAACTTGCGCAAATCGCCGAATTTAACGTTTGTCGCTCGGTTCGCGGAGCGGGGTTTAACGTTCGCCGACTGGAGCGCCGGGCTCCGCCGCCTCCGCTCGCAATCGCGCCGCGACCCGCGCCGGACAGCCGTCGCTTCGCTCGATCAACAGCGGGAAAACGACCGTTTCGAACGCCTTCGCCGCGTCGAACTCGACGCGTTCCCCCGGCGCGCTCGGCGGCGCGAACGCGGGCAAACGCTCCAACGCAACGAGCCCCTCCAAAAGCAAAATCGGCGGACGACGCCCCAGCAAAATCCGATGACACTCCGCGTCGGCGCAAAATTCCGCTTCGTCGAGCGGCGCGCCGGGCTCCGCGTCGGCGACGACGGAAGAAACGTCCGCTCCGTTTTCCGCCGAAAATTTCGGTTCCGTCGGAGAAGACGACGGCGACGCCGGGAACGCGTCCGGCAAAAATTCCGGGTCGAACGAACGAACGCGGTCGGCGGCGGAAGCGTTCGAAGTCGACGGCGGATCGTCCGAACCGTCGGTCGGGAACGCGGCCAACGACGGCGTTTCGAGCCCGAGAATCCGCAGTTTCGGGAAGTCGGCCAACCAGTCGGCGGTCTCCGGCGTCAGCGACGGAAACGCGTTGTAAAAGTCGGCGCGACCGAACCGCTCCGCCCAACCGACGCGCAAAAAAACGAACGGAACCGCGTCGAAAATCGGCTCGAACGGCTCCAAGTCGGTCGGCTCGATTAGAACGGGACGCCCGACGCGCCGGGGCGCCGCGAACCGCTCCGAGTCGACGCCGACCGTCGAACGCAGGTCGAGAACCGCCGCGTCGCCGACGAAAAAATCGACCGAAAACGAGTCGAGCGTCTCGCCGTCGACGAAGTAATGAAACGGCGCGTCCAAATGCGTCCCAATATGCGACCCGAACGCCCAACGCGTTCCGCGAAAACCGTCCGTCGAGTGTTCGGCGAACGGTCGCGCTTGGAACAACGGGTCCCCCGGATAAACCGGAATTCCTTCGCGAAGCGGGCGCGTCAAATCGACCCAACGGCTCGACGTTCGCTCCGTCGTTCGTTCTTCCGCTCGCTCCGCCGCTCGCTTTTCCGTCTTCTCCGGTTTACCCCGTTTCTCCATTTTATCGCCGACGTCCCGTTTCGTCCGCTCGCGTTCTTCGCTTGCTCGCTCAATCGACGAGAAGCTCGGCAAGATAGCGGATTTGGAGCGACTTCAGTTCCGGGTCGCGACGCATCATTCCGCCGAAGTGCATCGCGCAACTCAAGTCGGTCGTCGCGATGCAACGAACGCCGTCGCGATAAACTTTGCGGATATTTTCGATTTTCTTATTTCCCATTGCCAACGACGTTCCCGGCATTTTGACGCTGAACGTCCCGCCGAACCCGCAACACTCTTCGACGTTCGGAATCGGAACGTATTCGAGGTCGCGGATATTGTCGATCAACGTTTGCGCCGCCCGAGCGATTCCGAGTTCGCGGCGACCGTGACACCCGATATGCATCGCGACCTTTTGCGGAAAACGCGCGCCGAAATCGGTCTTTTTCAGAACGTCGACGAGAAATTCCGACAACTCGAAAACGCGAGCGCCGACCGCGACCGCCGAAGAATTTGGGTCGGCTTCTTTAAAGAAGACGCGGCACATCGCGGCGCAAGCCGACGACGGCGTTACGATCCAGCGGTATTTTTCGAAAACGCGCCCGAATTGCGCCATCACTTTGCGAGCGTCGTCCCAATAACCGGAGTTGAACGCCGCTTGCCCGCAACACGTTTGGTCTTCCGGGTAAACGATCGGAATATTCAACTTCTCTAAGATTTTAACGGTCGCGACGCCCGCTTCCGGGAAAAATTGGTCGACGAAACAAGGAATGAAGAGCGCGACCTCTTCGCCCTTATATTCCGGATAATCCCAAGTCGGGACGGCGCGTTCCAGCGCTTCGATCATCTTTTCTTCTCCTCGTTTCCTCGGCCAATTTTACCCAAACCTGCTATGTTAACTCAAAATGTTTCCGTTCCGCCGCCGACGCGTTCAAAACGTCGACGGCGAAACGAAGCGGCGCGCTATTTACACGACGTCGCGGCAATTTCTTTGTCGGCGACGTCGGTTCGATACCAAGAACCTTGCCAAGAAATCTTCGAAACGGCTTCGTAAGCCTTGCGTTTCGCTTCGGCGACGGTTTCCCCGAGCGCGACGACGTCGAGAACGCGCCCGCCGTTCGTCAAAACTTCGCCGTTTTCGCCGAGTTTCGTTCCGGCGTGGAAGACTTTGACGTCCGGGAGTTTCGCGGCTTCTTCGAGCCCGGAAATCTTATGTCCCTTGACGTAAGAGCCCGGATAACCTTCGCTCGCCATCACGACGCAAACGGCGGCGCGCGTTTCCCATTCGAGCGGTTCCAACGTCGCCAAACGTTCGTCGATCGTCGCTTGCATTACGTCGACCAAGTCGGTTTTCAGGCGGAACATCAGCGGTTGGCATTCCGGGTCGCCGAACCGAGCGTTGTATTCGAGAACGCGCGGGCCTTGCGGCGTCATCATTAACCCGGCGTAAAGGACGCCCTTAAACGGCGTGTCCATTCGGTTTAGCGTAAAAACGGTCGGAACCAGCACCTTTTCCTCGATCCAGTGGAGCTTGCGGTCGTCGACGAGCGACGCGGGGCAATAGGCGCCCATTCCGCCGGTGTTCGGGCCCTTGTCGCCGTCGTAAGCGGCTTTGTGATCTTGCGCCGGTTGGAGCGTAACGATCGTATGCCCGTCGGTGATCGCCAAGACGCTCGCCTCTTGCCCGGTTAAGCGTTCTTCGATCAGGAAACGGGCGCCGGCGTCGCCGAACTCGCGATCTTCGGCGATTCGTTTGACCGCGTCGAGCGCTTCCTCTTTGTTGTCGCAAACGACGACGCCCTTCCCGGCGGCGAGCCCGTCCGCTTTGACGACGAACTGCGATTCGCGACCGGAGTAAATAAAGTTCGTCGCGTCGCGGACGTTGTCGAACGTTTGGCTGCGCGCCGTCGGAACGAGCGCTTTGTTCAACACTTCTTTACAGAAAACTTTGCTTCCTTCGAGTCGCGCGGCTTTTTGGTTCGGCCCGAACGCCTTCAAGCCTTCCGCTTCAAACGCGTCGACCAACCCGGCGGAAAGGGGCGCCTCCGGCCCGACGACCGTAAACGCGACCTTCTTTTCCTTCGCGAACGCAATCAGCGCCGGGAAATCTTTTTCGCCGATCGCGACGTTTTCCGTCTTCGCTTCGCGAGCCGTTCCGGCGTTCCCCGGCGCGACGTAAACTTTGCTAACTTTCGGGCTTTGCGCTAATTTCCAAGCCAACGCGTGTTCGCGTCCGCCGCTTCCGACGACCAAAATATCCATTCTCGCTTCCTTAATCAATAAATACCGTTATCCGAGCGACGCGCTTTTGCGTTGCGGCGTTTAAAGGCTCGCGAATCGTCTTTTTCCGACTTGCCGCGCGTCTTACGGATCAATTATAATCGTTTTTCGCTCGTTTGAAAACGGGCCGCGACCGAAAAAACTCGAGTTTTGCGCTCTTTTTTCCGTCGTTTTCTTCCGCGAAACGTCAACCGCGGTTAAAGAACGCCGAAATTTCCGGCCAAAACGACCAAATAATCGTAAACGGCCCAAAAATGAAGAGCCAATAGGCAAAATAGTGAAGTTTTCCGGCCTTAAGCCAACGCATCAGGTAAATCAACGCGACCAACCCGACGCCAAAACTGACCGCCGCGCCCAGCAGGTAAAGCGACAAAAGCGGATCGTTTTGCAAGTCGAGCGATTTCCCGGCCTCTTTGTAATCGCCGATCATATCGATAATTTCGAGGAGCGCGCCCCCGGCGATAACCGGAATCGACAACAGGAACGAATACGTCGCCGCCGTTTCGCGGGAAAGTTTCCGCAAAACGCCCGCCGCGATCGTCGAACCGCTCCGCGAAATCCCGGGTAAAACCGCGCAACCTTGGATAACGCCGATGAAAAACGCGTCGAACCAAGAAGTTTGCTCGATCGTTTTACCGTCGGTGAACGCGCTCGCTTCGCCCTCGTCCTCCGCGCTCAACCGTTCCGCTTCTTCAAGATATTCGTCCTGCGCCGTCTTTTTCTTCCCGCGCACCAACGTCAGCAGCAGAATCCCGGTAATAATGAAGCAGAAACCGGCGACTTTCGGACTGTCCAAAAGCGGGTCGGCGAATTTTTTCATCGCCAAGCCGATCGCGACCGTCGGAATCGTCCCGACGACGATCAGCCCCAACGTTCGCGGCGTTTTGCAAAACGCTTCGTAAATCTGACGCCAAAAATAAATCAAGACCGCGCCCAACGTTCCGGCGTGCAACAAAATGTTCAACGTGAACATTTTCTCTTCGTCGAGAACCGCCGAATCGCGGAAAAGAATGTTCCCCAAAACAGTAAGGTGCCCGGAAGAACTGATCGGAAGAAACTCGCCGATCCCCTGCACGACCGCTAAAAACAGAATTTTAATCGCGTCCCAATCCATACGCTCTCAATCCTCCTCCGCGTCGTCTCGCGTCGTTTCGTCTTAAAGTTTCGCGTCCGCTCCCGTTTTTCCAGCGAAAAATCGTTCGACGCGTTTCAATCGCTTTTTATAAAAATCGTCAAACCGCGACGCGCGGCTTGCGCCGTTTCGCCGACTTTCGTCAAGATTTCCGCCGCTTTCGCCGCTCAAGTAAAAACCCGTTTCCGTCTAAAAAACGGAAACGGGTTCTCAATTACGTTCGACGCTTTGTCGCGTCAACGACGCCGATCAGTTGCTCTTCGGCGAGCGTTGGCGGAAGTAGTAATCGCTCGTTTTCCCTTCCGAGACCGGCGCGGGTTCGGCGTTCGGGTTGAACGTCGGCGCGACAATACCCGGGGAGCGCGGAGCCGGTTCGTCGGTTCCGGTGTAAATCGGAGCGACCGGAGCGTCGGAAACCGTCGTCGCGGGAACGCCGTTTTCGAGCGCGGAAACGCCGCCTTCTTCCTTGTAACGGGTAACTTGCGCCGCTTTCTTGTAACCGACGCGGACGAGGAAGTCGCTCAGCGTCATCGTGCGAACGCCGTTTTCTTTCGCGGCGTCAAGGAATTTTTCGCGCGTTTGCAAAATTTGATCTTTCGTCGCTTGGTCGAGCGAAGCGTCTTTCTTCAACGCGTCGATGATTTCGGCTTCCGAAACGACGAGACGATAAACGCCGGAGTCGATCGAACCGACTTCTTTGCCGTTCGCGTCGAGATACGCCGCGACTTCGCCGCCGGCCAGTTGAATCAAGCCGATGATTTCGTCGAGGTCGGAACGGTCGTCGCCGTTGATGTCGAGATTGTAGTCGAGCGCGTAACGAACCGTTTCGCCCGGGCGCCAAAGCGGCGTGTAAACGAGGTCGCCGGCCATAATCGGGGCCGACATTTCGTCTTCGAGGATGCGCGCTTCGCATTCGTGCGGGCCGAGCGCGGCGACGACTTGAACGCTCCCCTTCGACTTCGCGCCGCCGACGTCGATCGCGTCGGACGGGAAGACGTTAAAGGTCGTCAACGGGCGAATACCGTCGTCGGTTCCGACGTTCAAACGAACGACTTTGTTCGCTTGGTCGGCGTAAATAACTTCCGCGTTGGCGCGTTCGAACTCGGCGTTCGAGAGCTGGTCGATGCGTTGCGCCAAGTCGGCGTTAATTTGGGCGAACTTCGTCGCGGTTTCTTTGTAGTCGGCCGTTTCTTGTTTCGCGGTCGCGATCGCGTCTTTCGCTTGCGTTTTAACGGCGTCGACTTCTTGCGTTTGTTTGTTAAAACTGGAGGTCAATTCGTCGTAACTAGCTTTCGCGTCGGCGAGGCTTTTATCGAAACCGGCTTGCATTTGGGCGACTTTGTCGTCGAACTCTTTCTTTTGCGCGGCCGATTTTTCAATTTCGGCGTTCATCGCGGCTTCGGCGGCGGCGACGGCGTTTTGCGCGACGACCAGTTCGCCGTTCTTTTGTTTAAGGTTCGCGGCGAGGCGAGCGAGAGCGTCTTCGTAAGTCGTCGCGACAACCGCGGCGTTCCCCGATTCTTGGAACGCGCCGGCGTTGACGTCCAACGCTTTGACGCGTTCGGTCATTTTGTCGGCGAGACCGGAGAGATCGGCGTGTCCGTCGCCCAAACCGGCGAAACCGGCGACGTCTTTCACCTTTTTGAAACCGGCGGCCCAACTCGAGTTGTCGCTCGTCGCGCTCTTGAGTTGGTCTTGAACTTGCGCCAGTTCCTGCTTAGTCTCCGACAACCCTTTAAAACCGAAATAGGTCGTTACGCCCAGTATCAACGCCAAGACGATGAATACGATGAGGGTAATGACGACGCCCTGCTGATTTCGCATATGTAAGGCCTTTCCTTCCGCGGCTGCAAGCCGGAATAACGAACGCTCCCGACGACGTCTCGCGACGCCGGCGCGACGGCGCGTCGGCGCTTGAACGGTCGCCCAGCCGTCGAAATTTTTTGTTCAATCTCGCTCGTCGTTCGCGCCCGTCGTTATTTAGGGAGCGCGTCCGACGCTTCGAAGGCGCAAGCGCGCCTATTATCGATTTTAAATAAATCGCCCGTCGGCGTCAACGATATTCTCCCAAAATCGGAAATTTGTCGAAAAATATTCCGACTTTTTTCGCGTCAACTCGCATATTCGGAATATTGCGAACGTTCGACGCCGTTCGAAACCGCGACGTTCAAAACGGCGCCGCGCCGTCGCCGTCGTTCGCTCCGCTCGACTTTATCGGTTTCAACGACTTTTCCGGAGGGACGTTCGTCGTTTTTTCGGGCGTTTTCGCCGTCTTCAGAATCGCGCGAATCTTCTCGAGCCGCCGTCCGATTTCCCGCTCGGCGCCGCGGTCGGTCGGTCGGTAATACTCCCGTTCGACGCCGAGATAATCTTGCGCCGCGATCGCGTCCGGAGCGTCGTGCGCGTATTGATAACCGACGTGTCCCAACTCTTTCGCGCCCCGAAAATGCGCGTCGCGGAGCGCTTTCGGAACGGGCAAAATCCGACCGGAGCGAACGTCGTCGATCGCTTCGAAGATCGCCGTCGTCGCCGCGTTCGACTTCGGCGCGCAAGCCAAATAAGCGACCGTTTGCGCCAAGTTCAGTTTGCATTCGGGAAGGCCGACCATCTCGCAAGCGGTCGCGGTCGCGACGGCGAGCGGAAGCGCGCTCGGGTCGGCGTTTCCAACGTCTTCGCTCGCCAAAATAACGAGTCGGCGCGCCAAAAAGCGAACGTCTTCGCCCCCTTCGAGCATCTTCGCGAGCCAATAGATCGCGGCGTCCGGGTCGCTTCCGCGAACGCTCTTGATGAGCGCGCTGATCGCGTCGTAATGCGAGTCGCCGTCGCGGTCGTAAGCGACCGTCCGCCGCTGAACCGACTCCGCCGCCAACTCTTTAGTAAAGATAATCGGCTCGGTCGGAATCGGCGGCGCGTCGAGCGGCGCGTTCGCGTCCGCTTCTCCGAGGGACGAAAGAACCGCGACTTCGAGCGCCGAGAGCGCCCGGCGAGCGTCGCCGTCGCAGATCGCCGCGACGTAATCGAGCGCGTCTTCTCGCAACTCGATCGGATAGGCGCCGAGTCCCCGTTCGCGGTCGGTCGCGGCGCGGCGCAAGAGCGTCTTAACGTTCTCCTCCGAAAGCGGTTCGAACTGGAAAACGCGACTCCGGCTCAAAAGCGCGTTGTTGACGGTAAAAAACGGGTTCTCCGTCGTCGCCCCGATCAGCGCGACGACGCCCTGTTCGACCTCCGGGAGGAGAACGTCTTGTTGCGCTTTGTTGAAGCGGTGAATTTCGTCGATGAAAAGAATCGTTCGCGTCGCGGAGACCGACAGCCGTTCGCGGGCTTGAATCAACGTTTCGCGCAACTGCTTAACGCCGTCCGAAACCGCGCTCAACTGCCGGAAAACGCAGCGGCTTTCCTTCGCCAAGAGATAAGCGAGCGTCGTTTTGCCGACGCCGGGCGGGCCGTAAAAAATCGCGGAGCCGAGCCGGTCGGCCTTCAAGAGACGGCGCAACAATTTCCCTTCGCCGAGAAAACTCTCCTGCCCGACGAACTCCGCCAACCGACGCGGCCGCATTCGCGCGGCCAACGGGAGCGCCCGCATTCGGTTTTCGCGCTCCGACGATTCGAACAACGACGACAAACGTTTCCTCCCGCTTCGTTCGACGGCGCGCTCGCCGCCGCAAAAATTTTTTTGTCCAACCGCCGAACGCCGCTAACGACAAACGCCGCCCGCTTTCGTTTCGGCGACGCGGCGCAATTTTCAACGCTTTAACGCCGTTAGCGTTTCTCGCCGCGATTTTCGCGTCGTTTTCTCAAATTCGCGTCAAAAGCGCAGTTTCTCGCGAACGTCCGGAACGTTGGAGTCGAGCTTTTGCAACAGTTCAAGGTCTTCCTTCGACCAAGACTTCGGAAGCGCGACGGCGCATTCGACGTAAAGGTCGCCCGGTTTTTCACCGTCCGGCGCGACGCCCAACCCTCGCAAACGCAACCGCGTTCCGGTCGTCGCGCCCGGCGGAATCGTTACCGCGACCGTTCCGCGCGGCGTCGGCACGTCGACTTTCGCCCCGAACGCCGCTTCTTTCAGCGTTATCGGCGTTTTCACCGTCAAATCCTTGCCGAATCGGGAATAAAACGGATGCGGCGCGATCTCGACCTCCAAAATAACGTCGCCGCTCGGGCCGCCCGCGACGCCGGGTTCGCCCATTCCGCGGAGTCGAATTTTCTTCCCGGTTTCGATGCCGACCGGAATTTTCGCGTCGACGGAGACCATTCCGCCGCGTTCGCGCCGAATCGTTACCGGAACCGTTCCGCCGAGAACCGCGGTCGCCAACGGAACGGAGACGGTCGCCGTTACGTCCTCGCCCTTTCGCGGAGCGGACGAACGCCGTCGCCGACCGCCGCCAAACGGGTTCCCGCCGCCTCCGGCTCCGAACGGATTCGCGCCCGCCGACGCGCCGCCGCCGAACGCGTTCAAAATATCCTCGAAGTTGAACGACGCGCCGCCTCCCGAAAAACCTCCGCCGAACGGATTCCCTCCGCCTCCAAAGGGGTTTCCGCCCGCGCCGAACGGATTGCCGCCGCCGGCGCTAAAACGTTCGTAATCGGGCCCGAATTGGTCGTACATCCGCCGCTTTTCCGGGTCTTTGAGCGTTTCGAACGCCGTCTGCAGCTCTTGAAACTTCTTCTTCGCGCCCTCCGGGTCTTTCGGATTCAAGTCCGGATGGTACTTGCGCGCCATTTTCAGATACGCTTTTTGAATTTCGTCCTGCGTCGCGCTTTTCGAAACGCCCAGCGTCTTATAAAAGTCTTCCGCCATTTCTCCGTTATTTCCTTCGCTTCGCGGTTCTCGACGCGCCCGCGACCGTCCGTTCCGTTTTCAACTTAACGAACGGAACGACTTCTCGCCGAAACCGCCGCCGAATTGACCGTCGCCCCGCGCCGCTTCGATTCGAAGCAAATTCGGCGCCGTTCGTCGACTTCGATCAATGTCCGCAACCGGCGCACCCGGCTCCGGCGGGAAAGTTCGGATTGTCGATATTGAACCCCTTGGCGGTCGGCGTGTCGAGAAAATCGATTTTCGTTCCGTCGAGGAAAAGCGCGAACTTTTTATCGGCGACGACGTAAACGCCGTCGGTTTCGTAACGCGCGTCGATTTTCGAATCGAAAACCGTGTCAAAACCGAGCGTATACTGCATTCCGCTGCACCCGCCGCCGACGATCACCATTCGGATAAACGTTTTCGGGTCGAGTTCTTGCGCCTGCATAATTTTTTTGACCTCGTCGGCCGCGCGCGCCGTCAATTTGATCGCCATTTTTCCCTCGCGTTAATTCCTTCTTCGATTATAAAGCGCTCGCCGCGCCTTCGCGGTTTCGCCGCTCGTTTTTACGTCCGTTTTTTTCCGACGCGTCTTTCGTCGGTCGACGTCGGGAACCGTTCGCCGTCGACCGACGAAACGCCCGCGTTCGGCGCCGCGCCGATTCTTTATATTATACGCGTTTGCGGCGACCCGAAAAGAGCCCCCGCGCCGCCGCTCGGAACGTTTTTCGCGTTCGCCGTCGTTCTCTTTCCGCTCTTTTTTTGTCAACGCGCAACGCTCGGACGCGGCGGAAAGAGACTCCGCCCCGACGTTCCGCTCGACGACGGCGCGTTCCAAGTCGGCGTCGGCGAATAAACCGGCGCGTTCGAACCGCCGACGGTCGCGCCGGACAAAACGTTTCGCCCGAACGACGTTTCCGGGATCGTTTGATAGTTCGCGCTCGGCGGGTAAGCGGCGGACGGAACCGCGTTCGTCGGATAACCGCCGGACGGATAAACTCCCGGTTGCGTTCCCCAATTATTGAGCGGCGAAGCGCCCGGCGTCGCGGCGTTCGGATACGCCGGATTCGTCAGCGTCGCGGCGGCGGAGTTCGGGTTCGCGTCGTATGTTTCGTTATCGCCGGGCAAGACGAGCGGGCGACCGTCCGAGCCGGTTCCGAACGCCGTCGCGCCGACGCCGCCCGGATACGACGCGTCGAAAGAACCGCCGATCGCGCCCTCGACGCCCGCCGTTTGGAAGTCCGCCGGCGGAGTCGTCGTCAACTTGCCGTCGGCGTCTTGATAGAAGACCATCC
>JAGBDD010000092.1 GCA_017937685.1 Thermoguttaceae bacterium
GATCGCGCAATTCCGAGCGATGGGCGGCGGTCGCCCCGGCGGTATGCGCGGGCCCGGCGCCGCGGCGGACGATCCGGAAGCGACGGCGCGCCGTCAAGCGGAAGCGACCGAAATCGCGTCGACGCTCGAAGCGCGGCTCGACCGCTCCGCGAAGATCGCCGCGATTCAAGGTTTCTTCAACCGCTCGGTGATGGAAATGCAACACGAACTGCTCGGCGCGATTAAGACGAAGGTCTCCGCGTTGCAAGCTCGCGTCGCTCGCCGTCAAAGCGAAATCGTTCGCCGTCAAGAGGAAATCGGCGTGTTGCGCCGCCTCGAAACGCCGGACGAAACGAAAATCGCCGCGTTAATCGACGAAATCAAAACGTTGCGCGGCGATTCCGACGCCGATCCGCTCGAACGCGTCGCGTACTGGGATTCCGTCGATTGGAACAAGTACGTTCGCGAGAACGTCGACGCGTCCGACAACAGCGCCGCCGATATTACCCGCGAAGGCTTGAAGTTCCTCTCGCAAGATTCGGACGAAATTTTCGCGCAAATCTTCCCGAACTCGAGCGAAATCGTCGTCTCGCCGCAAACGACCGACAAAAACGCCGAAACGGAAGAAGTCGCCGCCGTCGACGCGCTCGACCCGAGCGCCGAAGCGGAAGAAAAAGCGCCGAGTCAAGCGACGATCGATTATTCGGCCTTCCTTTCGCTCTTCGACGATTGGGACGCCGACGGCGACGACGCGCTCGCGCCGACCGAGTTTGTGATCGGCTTCTTCAGCGACCGCAAAACCTTCCAAGACGCCGGAGAGAACAAAATTAGCGACGAACTCTTCGACGGTTGCGACGAAGACGCCGACGGAAGCGTCGCGGTCGACGAAATCGCGACGAAATTGCTCGCGGAACGACGCGGCCCGCGCCCGAACGCCGCCGGCGACGCTCCGGAAGCCGCGGAAGCGCCCGAAGCGCCGCAACCTCCGGCGACTCTCGCCGACGCGAAAAACTTGAACCAAGCGCTCGCTCTTTACGCCGCTTCGTTCGACTTCGACGGCGACGCGAGCGTTTCGAAAAACGAGTTCGCGACCGGATACGCGATCGTTAACGAACTGGCCGGTTCGCTCTTCAACGCCGGAGGCGGGAACGGCGGCGGCCCGGGCGGTTTCGGAGGAGGCCCCGGCGGCCCGCCCCCGGGACGTTAATCGAACCGTCGGCGCGGCGGACTCGGCGCGAAAACGTCGAGTCCGACCGCTCTTTTTCCTCTTTCCCGCTCTTTTGCGCGCCCGAAACGCCGTCGACGAAACTTCGTTTCGGGCGAACGAAAACGATAACGATGAAAGATTATAAAAACAAAAATGCGAACCCGGTCGACGAATCGGGCCAATTTTTCGCGGCGAAGCTGACCGGCGTCAAGCGCGAGTACGTCCTGAAGGGCGAAACGGTTTACGCGTTGCGCGGCGTCGACTTGGAGGTGCCGCAGGGGGACTACGTCGCGATTATGGGCGCGTCCGGTTCCGGGAAGTCGACGATGCTGAACCTCCTCGGCTGTCTCGACCGTCCGACGCACGGGAAGATTTGGCTCGGCCAAGACGACGTTACGTCGCTCGACGACGACAGCCTCTCGGAAATTCGCGCGTCGCGAATCGGTTTCGTTTTTCAATCGTACAACCTTATTCAACAGTTGACGGTCATCGAGAATATCGAAGTGCCGCTCTTTTACCAACGGAACGCGAACCTCCGCTCTCGCAAACGTTGCGTCGAGTTAGCGAAGTTGGTCGGGTTGAGCGAGCGTCTAAATCACCGTCCGACGCAACTTTCCGGCGGTCAACAGCAGCGCGTCGCCATCGCTCGTTCGTTGGTCAACGACCCTTACTTTATCCTCGCCGACGAACCGACCGGGAACCTTGACTCGAAAACGACGGCGGAAATTTTGGATCTCCTCGACGAACTGAACGCGCAGGGCCGCACGATCATTTTGGTTACGCACGAAGACGACGTCGGCGCGCGGAGCAAGCGCATCGTTCGCCTCCGCGACGGTTTGATCGAGTCGGACGTCCGTTTGCGCCCGAACGATCCGCCGCCGAAGCGTCCGAACGCGCTCGTTTGAGCGGCGTAAGACGTTGAAAGTAAAGCGTTAAGCGGCGTCGTTAAAGCGTTGAAATCGTTAAAGACGACGGCGCGTTTGAAAATAGAAACGAAATTATGAGACACGCGTTGCGAACCCTCCAATCGGGGGTCAAAAGCCTTTATTTGCACCCGATGCGGTCGCTCTTGACCGTTTTGGGGATTTTCATCGGCGTCGCCAGCGTTATTTGGCTCCTCGCCATCGGCGAAGGGATCAGTAAAAAAGCGCAAGAGCAGATCGAAAGTTTAGGCGCCGACAACATCATCGTCAGCACGATCAAGCCGCCAAACGAAGCGCTCTCGGCCGGCGGCGGGGGCGGGCGTATGCAGTTCCCGGAATACGGTCTGACGCGCGCCGACTACGAACGCTTGACCGAAACGATTCCGACGGTAATTAAAGCCGCGCCGTTGAAGGACTTCCAAGAGACGTTCCAAAACGGAAGCCGTAAAATCGACGGTCGCTTGGTCGGCTGCACGCCTTCCTATGTCGACGTCGTGAAGATCGCGATGTTCGACGGGCGTTTTTTCAACGACCAAGAGAACGAAGAAGCGCGCGACTATTGCGTTTTAGGCGCCGGCGTCGCGGAAAAATTGTTCCCTTACGAGGAGCCGATCGGGAAGTTGATTCGCGTCGGCGAAAACTATTTTTACCGAGTGATCGGCGTCGCGCAGTCTCGCGACCCGTCGGCGGCGATCGGGTCGTCGATGAAGTCGGAGGACTATTCGTTCGACGTTTACATTCCGCTTAAGACGATGGAGACGCGCGTCGGCGACACGGTCGTCGTTCGCCGCAGCGGCTCGATGGAAGGCGAAACGGTTCAGCTGAAACAAATTACGTTGAAGGTGAAAGACGTCGCGTCGGTTATGGAGACCGCCGACCTCATCAAGATGACGCTGGACGACTACCACACGAAGTTCGAGGATTACGGCGTTACGGTTCCGCTCGAGTTGCTCGAGCAGGCGAAGACGACGCGGATGATGTTTAACGTCTTTATGGGGCTGATCGCCGGGATTTCGCTGGTCGTCGGCGGCATCGGGATTATGAACATTATGTTGGCGACGGTTACGGAGCGCACCCGGGAAATCGGGATTCGGCGCGCGCTCGGCGCCAAACGCGGCGACATCGTGCGCCAGTTCCTGATCGAGACGATCGTCCTGTCGGTCGTCGGCGGCGGGCTGGGCGTTTTGGTCGGCTTGACGTGTTCCCCGGCGACGACGGCGGCGATGGGCTTGGTGAAGCGGATGAATCCGGACTTGATCGCGAGTTTGCCGCCGATCGTGCAAGAGTTGAAGCCGATCATCGTTTACTGGTCGGTGCCGTTGGCGTTTATGATTTCGATTATTATCGGCGTCGTGTTCGGCGTTTACCCGGCGATCCGCGCCGCGAAGATGGACCCGATCGAAGCGCTGCGCCACGAGTGATTTTGGCGGTTTAACGTTTTAACGCGTCGGCGTTTTTCGGACGGACGGTTTCCGAACGCTTTTCGACTTTTCCGAAAGCGTTCCGACGCCGTCCGTTCCGGCGTTTCTTGGCGGCGGTTTCGAACGACTTAACGGCGTCTTCGCGTTAAAATAGATTAGGGAAAACGGGAGGCGGGGAAAAAGCGGCGGCAGGCGGCGTCGATGTTAAAATGGGGGAAGCGGCGAAAAGGCGGCGACGCAAGCGATTTTGCGGACGGCGGCGGCGTTATTTTGGAAAAAACGTCGCGAATTTGCGGACGGCGTTTGACTTTCGACGGCGCGTCGGTTACAATGAAAGCGTTCAAGCCGACGCGCTTGGGGGTCGGCGATTCGCTAATTTATCGGAAATTTTTTGGGAGACCGAAAATGTCGAAATTCTTCGCTTTTGGCGCCGCGTTGTTGGCGTTTGCTTGCGCTCTTCCGTCGTTCGCTCAAGACGACGCGTCGAAATGCCCGGAAGGGTTCGTTCAACTCTTCAACGGCAAAGACCTGACCGGCTGGAAACCGTGCAAACGCGACTTCCATCCGTACCCGTTGCTCGAGATGACCGACGCCGAGCGCGCCGATTTCTACGCGAAACACCAAGCCGAATTTGAAAAATGCTGGACGATTGAAAACGGCGAACTCGTCAACGACGGGAACGGCCCCTACGCGTCGACCGAAAAATTCTACAAAGACTTCGAACTCCGCCTCGAATACAAAACGGTCGCGAAAGCGGACAGCGGCATTTATCTCCGCGGCAACCCGCAAGTTCAAATTTGGGACACGACGAAAGAGGGCGGCAAGTGGAATCTCGGCGCGGACAAAGGTTCCGGCGCGCTGTGGAACAACCAAAAGAACGCTCGCATGCCGTTGGCTTACGCCGACAAACCGTTCGGCGAATGGAACACGGTTCGCATTACGATGAAAGACGACGTCGTCAACGTTTGGCTCAACGGCGTGCAAACGGTCAAAGACACGGTGATGGAATACACTTGGGATCGTAGCAAACCGGTTCCGCCGACCGGCCCGATTCAACTCCAAACGCACGGCGGCGAAATCCGTTGGCGCAACATCTTCATTAAGGAACTCTAATCGTCGCTAGCTTTACGACGATAGCGTCCTAACGAAACGCGCTCCGACTTAACCGGTCGGGGCGCGTTTTTTCTTTTGTTGAAGGTCGAACGTTTGGGCGCGGCGTCGCGTCGAGCGTTCGACTTTTTGCGTTTCTTGCGACCTCGACGTTTTTTTCTTCTTGACAAGGCGACCGCGTCGCCGCGTCGGACGGGAGCCGACGTATTTTTAGGGAACGGAGCGATTAAAGCGCGGCGATTTTCCGTTTCCGGCGGTTGATTTGCGCCGATTCTAACGATTTTGCGGGGAGTCGTTGAAAAAAACGAACTTTTTGCAATATTTTTTGAAATTTGCTATTGTTTTTTTTTTTTGTATGCTATACTACCGCTAGGTCGTGGGCGCAAACGGCGAAACAAAACTTTTTTGAAATTTTAAGTCTTGAAAAAACGCCGTTTACGTCGACTTCTCGATCGTCGACGCGACGTCTCGCCGCGTCTTTGAAAATTGTCGAACTTTATGTTTAGGAGACGTATTATGTCGAAAAACATTGAAAACCGTCGCGCGTTCTTCAAGAAAGCCGCTCAAGCCGCGCTGGCCGTCCCGTTCCTCGCCGTCGCCGCGCAAGAAATCCCCGCCGCCGAAACGCAAGTCGGCCCGAGCGCTTCTTGCACCGATTGCACCGGTTATTGCAAGGGCGGGTGCTCGGCTTCGTGCGGAAATAATTGTTCCGGATATTGTAGCGGTACCTGCACGACGTCTTGCGGAAGCAACTGCACCGGTTATTGCAAGGGGACTTGCAAAACGTCCAGCGGAAGTTACTAAACCGAATTTCGGACTTAAAAATTTTTCCGAAACAAACCGGATAACAGAGTCCGGTTTGAGTAAAGATTAGCAAGCGTTGCAAGCGCAACGCTTGCTTTATATTAAGCGAAAATTTTCCGTAGCGCGTTGAAAGTTATTGGTTAACGTTGTCTTCGCGCTACGGTTTGCCGTTTTTAGAAATTAAGATAGAGAACAATGGAAACGCGTCGTACTTTTTTGAGGTTGGCGAGCAAAAAAATCGGGACGTTTGCGGCGCTCGTTCCTTTTTTAGCCGTCGCGTCGCAACCGTTGCCCGCGCAAGAGATTATAGAACGCGGGCCGTTTACTCGGATGAATGGCAGAAAAGCGATAACTCCGCCGACTTCCTGCGGAGAAACGTGTCAAAACACTTGCAAGACTTGGTGCATGTTGTCATGCTCCGACTCATGTACGTTGACGTGCGCCCACGATTGCTCTGGCGGGTGTGCTGGATTATGCAAATTAATTTGCAAAAGCTTTTGCAGCGGTTCGTGCAGAGGCTCCTGCGTCGGAACTTGTATGCTTTCCTGCGGCAAAACGTGTTTCGGAACGGCGAGTTAGGCGGCGTTTTTCGTCGTGTTTCGAACTTTAAAACGATTAAAATCAAGCGTTCGCGAGCGCTTAACATAAGGTGAAAAATGGAAAAAAATCAAGCGTCGACGAACGACGGGCAATTGTTGAAAATCCGAGATAGAAGCGAGGCGTGGCGCGACGGCGAAGCGGCGTCGATTACGTTCATCGTAACGGAAGACTGCCAACTGCGCTGTAAATATTGCTATATCTGCGGTAAGAACACGTTTCACGAGATGAGTTTCGAGACCGCGAAGGGCGCCGTCGATTACGTGCTGTCGCGTCGCGACTTATTTCCATACGGCAGCGTCGTGTGGGACTTTATCGGCGGCGAACCGCTCTTGAAAGTCGATTTGCTCGACCAAATTTGCGACTACATCAAGACGCGAAGTTACGAACTAAACCACCATTGGTTCGACAATTACCGTTTTAGCTTTGCGACGAACGGTCTCCTTTACGGAAACTCCGCCGTTCAACGCTTTATTGAAAAGAATAAAGCGCACCTCGACATTACGATTTCCATCGACGGCACGAAGGAAAAGCACGACGCCCAGCGCGTTTTTCCCGACGGAAGCGGCTCCTACGACCGTATCTTACCCCTTATTCCGCTGTGGTTAGAGCAGTTCCCGGAGGCGAGTACGAAGGCGACGATCGGCCCCGGCGATTTGGGCTACATTAAGGATTCCGTCCTCCACCTTTGGGAACTCGGTCTCAAAACGATCAATATGAACGTCGTGATGGAGGACGTGTGGAAAGACGGCGACGAAGTCGTTTTCGAACGACAGCTTGTCGAACTCGCTGACGAGATTATCGACCGCAAGCTCTACGTCGATAAAAACTGTTCGCTTTTCGACCGCCACATCGGGTTCTACCAAGACCCGGAGACCGAGAATCAAAACTGGTGCGGCGCCGGGCGAATGTTGGCGGTCAATACCGAAGGCGGCTTCCACCCGTGCGTGCGGTTCGCGCAATATTCGCTGTCGAATCGTAAGTCGCGCGATACCGGAAGTTTAGCGACCGGCGTCGATACGAACCTCCTGCGACCGTTCCATGCGCTCGACCGAGTTACGCAATCGCCGGAAGAGTGTTTAAGTTGCGAATACGCAAGCGGTTGCGCTTGGTGTCAGGGCAACAACTACGATATGGCGCAAACCGACACGATTTCGAGTCGAGCGACCTACATTTGCAAACTGCACAAGGCGCGCGTCCGGGCGAACAACTACTTTTGGAACAAACTCGACAAAATCGCGCCGCCGACCGACGAGAACGATATTCGCGTCGCGAAGTTGCGTCAGCGCAAGGGCTTGCGTTCGCTCCTCGTTTTGCTTGACTCCGCCGCGCCGTCCTTCTGCTACTACGAGACGTCGGAAAAACCGCGTCAAATCCTCGACGACGAAACGCTCCGCCAAATCGCGTTTTACGCCTTGACCGAGAACTTGTCGCTGAACCTGATTTTGGGCGACGCGCCGCTGACCGACGCTCAGCGCGAAATCCTTAAATGGAACGATTACATCGTTTTCCGTTCCGCGAGCGCGGCTTTCGCGGCGGACGAAAAAACGACCGACGTGTTCGATTTCGAAGCCGACGTTTGGGCCGACGACTACCGCCCGACCGAGCATTTGATCGTCAGAATCGCGAAAGACAATCTGTCGCGCTTGCCGGAGTTCCTCGCGGAACGCTCGCTTGCGACGGAGCGCATCTCGTTGTTTATCAAGGATATGGGCGCGATGACCGACGCCGACCTCGAAACGTACCGCGACGTCTTGAAACGCCTGACCGCTTGGCTTCCGGAGCGCGAAGAGGCGAAACCGCTGCAACTGTCGATTTTGACCGACCGTTTGCAACTCGAGGAGCGGAACCATTGCGACGCCGGCGTCAAGCACGTCGCGGTCGGGCCGGACGGGAATTTTTACGTCTGCCCGGGCTTTTATTACGCCGAGAACAACGACGATTTCCGAATCGCGTCGGTCGCCGAAGTCCTTGAAACGCGGGAACTTCCGATTAAGGACAAGCGGCTTTACCGACACGAATACGCGCCGATTTGCGAAAACTGCGACGCGTTCCACTGCCGCCGTTGCGTTTGGACGAACAAGCGAACGACGCTCGAGGTCAACACGCCGTCGCGTCAGCAATGCGTCTGCGCGCACTTGGAGCGGAACGCGTCGCGGGAACTGATCGAACCCTTGTATTTGCAAGACTTCGTAAGCATTCCGGAAATCGACTACCTCGATCCGTTCGACGAGCTGATGAAGAAACGTTACGCGCGGCCGCAAGGCGACGAACGTCAAGACGAAAATTGCTAAACGCTTAGAATAAAGGAAATAGAACGATGAACGCCGAAAAGAAAAACGTCGGGAAAGTTACGCCGGAGCAAAAGGACGAAATTCAAGCGCTCTTTGAGCGCCGCAACTCGCTGAAAGAGTTGTTTATGGTCGTTAACCCGAGCAATGCGGAACTTTACGAACGCGTGATCGCCGACATGGCCGAGACGCAAAAGAAGTTTGAAGCGTGGTGGAGCGACCGCGCCGCGGAGTACGGTTGGGAAGGCGCGCAAAACGCCCGTTGGGAGATCGACTTCGATACTTGCGATATTTACCTGGTTTGCGATAACTCTTGCGGTTGCGACGGTTGTAAGTGAACGTAAACCGCTGAATAAGAGCCGTTAACCGACGTCGCCGTTTTCCGCTTTTGCGTTAAGCGAAGGGAAAGCGGCGACGACTCTTTCTTGGGCGCGGGCGATTGACGACAATTCTTCGAAAAGTCGGTTGAACGGCGTCGATTCTAACGATTTTGCGGCGCGTCGTTGAAAAAACGAACTTTTTGCAATATTTTTTGAAATTTGCTATTGTTTTTTTTTTGTGTATGCTATACTAGACCGATAGGTCGTGAGCGTAAACGACGAAACAAAACTTTTTGAAAGATAAGTCATATAATATTCTTTGCGACTTTTGGCGACTCCGCCTCATTTCTCAAACGAAGCGCGACGGAAGCGTTTTACTGAGAGTGGCAAAGTGTTTCAGTAGATAAGGTGTGTTTGTGAAACGTTTAGTTGTTACTGTTTTATCGCTTTGTTGCTGCGGCGCGTTGACCTTTATGAGCGCGTGGTGTTGCGGCAACCTGTTGCCGAAGCCTGACGTAGCGGCTATTGAATCGGAGGGCGCCGACGACGTCGTGTCGACAAACCGCGAGACGCCAACGAACGATTCTGGCGCGTCCGAAGCGCAAGAGCGGGCCGAACGCGAAGCGCAAGAGCGGGCCGAACGTGAAAACGCCTATGCCGACAGGCCCTTAGACTTCAGGCCCGTGGGAGAGGAGATTTATACTGTTCCCGAACAATGCTCGCGTTGCAGGGGTAATGGAGGGCGCTACGACCCCCCTTACGACCTTACCGCCGTCTTCGTGGAGTGCAAGGATTGCAACGGTTCGGGGTGGGTTTATAAGCGTAAAACACGTACAATATATAGCGGCGCGTCCTCTTCTTCCGGTTACGAAGTCTGTCCCGGCTGCAAAGGAACGGGCGCTTGTATATGCGCTGGCGGCAAGGGGTTAATGCACTGTAAAAAATGTCAGATTTGCGACGGAAGCGCGACGTGCGTCGTATGCGACGGCAAAGGGAAGCGCCCCGCCAACGCTTATCCGATCGTTTCCGTCGACCGTTGTTTTGGATGTTTCGGGCTTGGGCGTTGCGGGACTTGCAACGGCATAGGGGAAAACCATTACGGCGATTGCTCTGACTGCCAAAGCGACGGGACTTGCGGAATTTGCGACGGAACGCGTGAAACAATCTCTTTTATGGACGAAAGGGGGATTTATCAGCGATTTTCGGTGAACGGCAAAATCCGATAGGGCAAACGTCGATTTTAATCGACGGCCTTTGATTGACTTACGCAAAACTTTTTTTATCGCGGCGTCGTTTTTCCTATTTTAATTTCGACTACTTGACGTCGCGTTTTTATAAACGTATAAAGGAGGAATGTTATGGAGAAGGATATTAGCTGTCCGCTTGCCCTTTTTACTATTTTGTTGGTCGGTCTCGCGTTGGCGAGCGGCGAGGACGCGTCGACGACGAATACGAAGTTGACCGGCTCTAGCGTTTGCCGAGTCGACGAGACCAGCCGGGGCGAAGAAGAGCGCGCAATCGTCGAGCGACAAAGCGACGCGCCGTTGAAGCAATCCGCCGATTTCGTCGAAGATGACGCCGCGTCGACGCAACAATCCGCCAAGGTTGACGCCGCGTCGCCGCAAGAAAGCGCCGATTCCGCCGAGCAAGGTTCCGCGTCGCCGCAAGAATCCGCCGATTCCGTCGAGCAAGGTTCCGCGTCGCCGCAAGAATCCTCCGATTCCGCGAAGAAGCAAGGCGCCGAAGTCGCGAAGGAGGAGCCCGCGTCCGCGTCTGAGTCCGAGTCTGAGTGGAAAAAATGCATCTCTTGCGACGACGGAAAATGCAAGGCGTGCGGCGGCTCCGGAAAATATTTTAGCGTTATTACCGTTACGTGCAAGGTTTGCCGAGGAACGGGCAAATGCGTCGTTTGCAACGGCGAGGCTCGTTTTCCCGCAAACGTTTCGCAGAATTATATCTATCATTTTGAGTGCGTGTCGTGTAGGCGTAAAGGTTATTGCAAATACTGCAGCGGTTCGGGAGAAGCGGATTGGGACAGGGGAAAACCGTGCGATATGTGCAACGGTTTGGGGATATGTGGGAGTTGTTCCGGCGCTGGAGAAATTTTTATGCGGAACGGGCGCACACTTAACGACAAAGACGCTCCCGGCGATTCGACTTTCACGCCGCCGAGATATGAATCGTACGTTGCGTCCGAATGGTGCGACAGATGCTCCGGCACTGGAAGATGCAGCGCTTGCAGGGGGGTTAGGGGAATGAATCCTCAGTTTTCCTGCGAGTATTGCAACAACTCGCTACATTGCGATAAATGCGGTGGCGACGGTCTTATTGAGAAGACCAAAACCCGACGCGCGTATTAGGGCGTGTTGACACTAATGTTTAAGTAAAATAACGATTGTTACAAAGTTTAAAAACGTTGAAAAAGTTACGTCGAGTTTGTCGCAACGCGTTGCGATTCGTCGGAAATCCTTGATACGTCGAAAGAAACGTTCGACTTCGTTGCGGCGTTGGTAAAGTTTCTTGTCGTAATCCCAAGGTTCGCGACGGTTGCGTTTCGGCGGAACGACCGGTTCCAAACCGACGTCGCGAGCCGTTTGGCGCGTCGCGTCGCCCTCGTAGGCGCGATCCATTAAA
>JAGBDD010000093.1 GCA_017937685.1 Thermoguttaceae bacterium
ACCCGGCGCCGCGATTTCGTTCAAACCGCATTTCGGCTCGACGACAAAGCGTTTGAAACCAACGCTTTCCGGCGCGACGCTCGCGACGACGACGTCCGGCGCTCCGGCGAGTTTAATCCCGCAAATCGATTGGAAGAACCACGCCGACACGTCGCCGAACATCACGTGATTCAGCGACGTTCCCTTCGAGTCGTTCCAAGTTTCCCAAAGCGTCCCGGCGCCGTTGCGAATCCAATACCCGTAAGACGGCATATCCTCGTTCAGCGCCATCGCCAGCGCGACGTCGTGCCGTCCGCCTTCGCTGAGCGTTCGCAAGACGTATTTCGCGCCCAAAATTCCGACGTCGAAGCTCGTATCCGCTTTATCGACGGCGCTTAGGAGACGCGCGAAAACCGCCGCTTGCTCCGCTTCGGGCAAACCGGCGGCGACGCCTTGGTGAATCGGGCAAGCCTGCGCGGTAATACTCTCGACCGAGTACGCGCCGTCGCCCTTGTAAATCGCGGCGTTGTACGACTTGCGAATCTTTTCGGCCAGCGCGGAGTACTTTTCGAAATCGGCGTCTTTCCCAAGAACCTTCGCCGTTTGCGCGACGATTTTCGCGTCGAGGTAATAATAACCGGTCGACGTAACGTCCGCCGGCGTCGTCGTTTTCACCGGGCACCAGTCGCTAAGGCCGTGCGAAACAATCCCGTTCGCCAGCTCGCGCGACGTCATATAATCGACGTATTTCTTCATCGACTCGAAGGAATTTTCGAGAACGCGAACGTCGCCGCGATAAACGTACAGGTACCACGGAATCATCACGAGCGCGGAGTCCCACGCCGGGCCGTTCCCCCAAGGATAGCCCCAATCGCCGGTCGGGACGATCCCCGGCAGGTTCCCGTCGGCCTTTTGCTCGTCGCAAAGGTCGGCGATCCACTTCTCGTAACCGACGGTATTTTCCCAGTTATACATCGCGAACTCGGCGGCGAGTTGCGCGTCGCCCGTCCAACCGTTCTTCTCGCGATGCGGGCAGTCGGTCGGGTAACCGGCGACGTAATTGCCGCGATACGAGTTGAGCGTCCACTTTTGAATTTCGTTCAGAAGCGCGCTCGACGATTCGAACGACCCCGCAGTCGCGAAGTCGGTGTTGACGACGCAGATCGTAAAGTCTTCCGGTTTCGGCGCTTGACGCAAGCCGACGACCTCGATGAATTGGAAGCCGTTGTAAGTGAAGCGCGGCTCGAACGTTTCGCCGTCGACGCCGTTGCAGAAATAGAAGTCGGTTTGGAACTCGCCCTTATACCCGGTCAGGTTCGCGGGCGTCCCCTCCATAAAATGCAGGTCGATATACGAACGCTCGATCGCGCCCTTGCCGTCGACGCGTTCCGAATAGCGGAACCGAAGGACGTCGCCCGCCTCTTGCCCGTTCAGCGAAATCCGCGCCCAACCGGCGACGTTCCGCCCCGCGTCGACGACCCAAACGCCCGGCGCGACTTCCTTAACGCTTTTCGCCGCAGACGTTTCCGTTACTCGCGACGGCGCGACGTTCTGCGCGGTAATTCGTTCGTTCGCGACCGGCGCCGGGACGACGACGGCGTTCCCCAAGATTTCGCGCTTCCAACGCCCGTCGACAATTTCGCCCTGACGGATGCAGTCGAAAACGACCGGGCTCGTCGAGTACGTCCAGCTCGAGTCGGTCGCGACGGTTTGCGACGTCCCGTCGTCGAAGACGAGTTCGAGTTGCGCCCGAACGCGCGGGAAATCCCGCCAAGGCGCCGCGTCGAAGTTCCAAGTAACGATCGAGCGGACGTCGTACCAGCCGTGCCCGAGCAGGAAGCCGAGTTCGCGTTTTTGCGGCGAATTTTGCGCGACGTCTTGGAAGCGGTCGGTAACGTCGAACACGTTGTAAAGGCAGCGACGGTCGTATCTTGTGAACGCCGGCAGCAGAACCGCGTCGCTAATTTTTTCGCCGTCGAGGTAAGCCTCGAACGTCCCCGGCGCGCAGACGGCCAGCGTCGCCGACTTCACTTTCTTCGCGACGTCGAACGACTTTTGGAAAAACGGCGAGACCGTTTCGGTTCGGCGACGGAGTTTCCCCCAAGGCCCGGCGTCGGCGTCGGCGTACCGAACTTTCGCGGCGCTCCAAGCGTCGGACGACGCGGCGTCAAATTCGAGTCCGTTCCAACCTTTCGTCGGTTCGAGCGACGCGCTCCAATCGGTTCCGGTCGCAAACGAAACGACGGTTTCCGCCGGAACGCCGAAACGGTTCGGCGTCGCTAAGTTCTTCGGAGCGTTCGATTTATCGAGCGTCTTCACTTCGAGTTTCGCAATCAACGCCGTCGGGCGCGCCGTTCCGTTTCCGAATTTCGTTCCGGCGTCGTTCTTCGAATCGTTCGGAACGGCGACCGCGACGACGTTCTTCCCGGGACGCAAATACGACGAGACGTCGACCGAGCGGAGTTGATCCGGATTGAAGGCCATCCCGATCGTAAAGCCGACTTTCGCGCCGTTGACGTAAAGTTCGCATTTTTGATCGGCGGCGAAATAAAGCGTTCCGACAAGGTTTTGCGACTCGAAGTCGCTCGCCGGGCGGTCGATTTCGAACTCGCGGCGGAAATACTCCGGCGCAAATCCTTGCGGCGTCTCGGTTTCCTTCTCCGACGCGATCCAAGCGGCGCCGGTCAAATCGACGTTCGGGCGAACGGTTTCCGGCTGCCCGATCCACTCGCCGCGCCAATCCGCCGGATCGACGACGCCTTGCAACCAAGTCGCCGGTTCGCTCCAAGCGCTCGCGACGTCGGCGCCGTCCCAAACGCGAACCTTCCAATAATAACGTTGCAACGACCGCAGCGGCGCGCCGTTATATTCGACAAAAACGGAAGAATCGGACGCGACTTTGCCGCTGTCCCAAACGTCGCCCTCGTCCGCCGCGAGTTTTTCCAGCGTCGACGCGACCAAAATCCGATACGCCGATTGCGTCAGCGCGTAACCATTCCCGTCGCTAGCGTCCTTCGACTTCCAACTCAACCGCGGTTTCGCCGTTCCGACGCCGACCGGATTCGCCGTCGTCTCGACCGTCGTTCCAAACGGTTGCAACGTCGACGTTTCCGCCGCGTCGACGCTCGACGCGGTCAGCGACGCCGCCGCCCAAAACGCCAGAGCCAACGCCGCGTTTTTTCCAAATAATCGTTTCATTTTAACGTCCCTTAATCCTTGAACGCGCCTTGACAAGAGCTAAAACGCCGCCGCGACCGTCGCGACGCGCCGCTTCTCGACGCGTTCTTTTCCGCCCATTATACCCGTTCGCCGCCGAAAAATAAAGCGCGTCCGGCGAAAAGTCGCGAAAAAACGCCGAAAACGTCCCGCCGGAAAAATTAGCCGACGCTTACTCTTCATCGATTCCCTCAAACGCGCCTCGCAACACAAAAATTAGCCGACGCTTACTTTCGTCTTTTTCGCCAACGCGCCGAAATTTCCTTGCAATCGCCCGCCGTTTGCGTTAAAATAATAAAGACGGCGTTTTCGTGCGCCGCGCCGCCAACGCGTTTTCGCCAACGCGTTGCGAACGTTCGCTTTCCGTTCAACGCAGGAGGTTCCCGATGCGTTCCGTTTCCGCTTTCCTTCGTTCGCTTGCCGCGCCGACGCTCCTGTCGACCGCCCTCGCGCTCCCCTTATTCTCCCCGTTTCCTCCATTTTCCGCGTTCGAAAGCCTCGCGACGCCGTCCGTTTTCGCCGACGAAGTCCCGGAAGGCGCCGCGACCCGCGTCGAGTTCGTCGCGTTCGACGGAACGACGCAACGTTATTTCGAGCGGCTTCCGGAAAATTTCGACCCGAACCGCCCGACGACGCTCTTGCTCGCGTTGCACGGGCACGGCTCCGACGGCGCGCAAATTTTCGCCGGGAAATACGCCGAATTTGAAGCGTTGCTCGACGTCGCGGCGGAACGCGGCGCTATCGTCGTTTCCCCCGATTACCGCGACAGGACGTCCTGGATGGGCCCGGCGGCGGAAAAGGACGTCGCGCAAATCGTTGCGGAACAACGGGATAAGCGCGACGTAAAACGCGTCGTTATTTCCGGCGCGTCGATGGGCGGCTCCTCGGCGCTGACCTTCGCGGTTCGGCGCCCCGACCTAATCGACGGCGTTATCTCGATTAACGGTACGGCGAACCATCTCGAATACGAGAAGTTTCAAGACGCGATTAGCGCCTCGTTCGGCGGTTCGAAAGCGGAGGTTCCGCTCGAGTACAAAAATCGAAGCGCGGAGTATTTCCCGGAACGCTTAATCGAGAAACCGTCGGCGTTTACGTTGGGCGGTCGCGACGAAATCGTCCCGCCGGATTCCGCGAAACGCCTCGCCGAAACGCTTCAAAAACTCGGCGCGCCCGTCCTTCTCCTTTACCGTCCGGAAGGCGGGCATTCGACGACTTACGACGACGTCCGCGCCGCCGCCGAGTTCGTTTTCGACGCGCTCGAAAAGAAGAACGACGTTAAGTAACGACAAACCGACCTCCGCCGTCGCAAGCCTTGCCGTTTCGTCCCTTACCAAAGGCGCGAAAAATTGAAAAAATCCGTTTTCGACGCCGTTTTCAAAATTTCAAAGAACGCTTGTTCGCCGATCGACGTCGGAGCGCTTTCGAACCTTTCCCTTTTATTTTCAACGATTAAGGTTTCCATATGACGTTTAAAAATCCGTTCCTTGCGCTTCTCGGAGCCGTCGCGCTCTTGGTCGCGCCCGCCCCTTCGTCGAGCGTTCGCGCCGAGTCGCCGACCGCCGAAACGCCCCCGAAAGTCGTCGTCGAAATCGACGGCGTCGTCCGCCAACCGTCGTTCGGAACCGTCGCCGGTTCTTGGTTTTACAACGCGGGCCCGGACGGTTCGCAACTCCTTTTGCTCGGCTTTCCGAAGGGCGGCGTCGAGCAAGCGCCGAACTACCGCCTCGTCGCCGATTTGAACTCGGAATCGGTCGTTCGCTTGACGATTCCGGTCGAGTCGCCGCGCGAACTTTTAAGCGCAAGTTGTTCCTTTAAACAACTTGGCTCCGTTCCGGCGTTCCCGAATTGGTCGCGCGATTACGAAGAGGTCGGCCCCGCGCCCGCCGATACGCCCTCCGGGACAAAGCTTCTAAGCGTATTTCTGCCGAGCGACGGCGCCCTCGTCTTGACGATTCAAGCGCCAAAGTTCGACGCCGCGTCGTTCGAAAACGCATCCGGCGCAACCGGCGTTGAAAAAAAGACTTGCGCCATTGAAATTTCCGATTTCCAAACGACTACGCGCCCGGTCGAAGCGCCGCTTTCCCTCGAACCGACGCGAAAACCGCAGTCGCTCGATCCGATTCAAACGTCGCCGGACTTCCGCCCGACGCTCGCAAACGCCGCGATTACTTGGGATTGGCGGCTTCAAGACGGAATCGGAACGGAGCGCGAACCGCGAACATTCCTCCAAGCGCTCGAAAAACAACTTCCGCAAGGGCGCGCGCTTCTCGACGACTTAACCGCTTCCATCGACGACGGAACATTTGAGAATTTAAGCGCTTACGATCCGAAAATCGGCGAAAAAATCGACGCGTTCGCGCCTCGCCTCGGCGGCTGGACCGACGCTTGGGACGATTTTGAAAAACGTTTCAACTCGCTTAAAATCAAAAACTCCGAACAAAGCGCGCAAAACGCCGACGCGACGACCGCCGCCCAACTTAACCGCGACGCCGAGTCGCTTTGGCGCGAAGTCCGAACGCTGAAACGGCAAATTTTGATCGAGTCGCCCCTTTTCCAATTCGGCTCGTTACTTTTTGTCAAACACGCGCCGGGCGTTATGTCGCACCAACTTACGCAAGTTTACGGCTACTGCGCGCGCCCCGGCGGCGGTCTCTTTGTTCTCGACGAACCCGGTCGCTCGATGAAAATTCGCGACGTTACGCCGCGCAACCTTCCGCTCGGCTCTTATATGACGCCGGAGCTATCCTTCGACGGTAAAACGCTTTACTTCGCTTACTGCGAAACGCCGTCGACGCCGAAACTTTGGCGCGACCCGGAAACGATGGAGCGTCGCTTTCACCTTTACAAGACGTCGCTTTCCGACGTTCTCGCCGGAAACAACGTCGACGCAACCCGTTTGACCGACGGCCCTTACGACGACTTTTCGCCCCTCCTTCTTCCGGACGGCGACCTCGTTTTCTGTTCGACGCGACGCGGCGGCTTCCACCGTTGCGGCGCCGGGCCCTGTTACGTTTACACGTTGACGCGCTCTCGCGGCGACGGCTCCGACGCGCGCCCGATTTCGTTCCACGAAACGAACGAATGGAACCCGACCCTAACGTCCGACGGTCGCGTCGTTTACACGCGTTGGGACTACGTTGATCGCGACGCCGTGTACTATCAAAATCTTTGGACGGCGCGACAAGATGGAACCGACGTCCGAATCCATTACGGCAACAACACCTTCAACCCCTGCGGTCTTTGGGAGTCGAAGGCGATCCCCGGTTCGTCGAAAACGCTCGCGATCGCCGGCCCGCACCACGGGATGAGCGCCGGAACCGTTGTCGCGCTTGACGTTAGCCTCGGCGTCGACGGTCCGGAACCGCTCGAGCGCCTCACGCCGGAAGTTCGTTTTCCGGAAGGGGAAGCGCCTCTTCCGAACGTTCCGCAACTCCCGCATTTAAGCGACTTCGACTACGTCCCGACCGGTTTTTGGCAAGCGACTCGCGAAGCGGAACGCGCCGAGCAAACGGTCGAAGAGCGCCGCTGGCCGGTTCACACGTTCAAGTCGCCCCTTCCGCTCTCCGAGAAATACTTCGTCGCGTCGTACAGCTTCGACAAGTTGATCGGCGAAGCGGGCCCGAACATCCCAAACCAATACGGCGTCTACTTTTGCGACGCGTTCGGGAACCGCGAACTCGTTTACCGCGACCCGAATATTTCGAGCGTTTGGGCGCTCCCGATTCGCCCGCGCCCGGTTCCGCCGGTCTCCGCGTCGGCGCTCGACGAAACCGCTCGCGACGCCGAATCGCCGACCGGAACCTTCTTTATGCAAAACGTTTACGAAAGTTGGCCGACGAAGTTGCCGGCGAAAATTAAGTCGCTTCGCATCGTTCAAGTCTTGCCGAAAACAACGCCGAACGCAAATCAGCCGACCGTCGGCGTCGCGAACGCCTCCCCGGGCAAACAGGTTTTAGGGACGGTTCCGGTCGAGGAAGACGGCTCCGCGCACTTCGAAGTTCCCGCTTGCAAACCGTTGTTATTTCAAGCGTTGGACGAAAACGGTCGAATGGTTCAGGGGATGCGCTCCCTCGTTTACCTCCAACCGGGCGAGTCCGCCGGATGCGTCGGCTGTCACGAAGACCGAATGGCGGCGGTTCCGAGCGCGAAAACGATCGCGTCGACGAAGAAGCCGGCCCAAATCGAACCCGGCCCGGACGGTTCTAAACCGTTCTCGTTCCCGATTTTAGTTCAGCCGGTTCTCGATAAGAAATGCGTTTCTTGCCACAACGCCGAAAAAGCGGAAGGCGGCGTCGACTTAACTTCAACGTCGGAAGGCGCTTACACGAAGTCTTATAACGCGTTGGTAAAACTCGTTCCTTATACCGCTTGGGGAAATCCGAATGGAAATTACGAGCCGATCACCAAGCCCGACCGCTTCGGCTCGCGTCCAAGTCGACTCACTAAGCTCTTAGAAGACGGGCATTACGACGTTAAGCTCGACGCCGACGATTGGGAACGCCTTAATACTTGGCAAGACGTCAACGCGCTTTTCTACGGCACGTTCAACGTCGAGGCGCAAGAGCGGCAACGTCGCGGCGAACGTATCGACGGGCCCGACCTCGAATGACGCCGCATCGCGTTAAACATTTCTTTTAACGCTAAATCGCGCCGTCAAATCGACTTACCGACTCGGCGGCGCGGGTTTCCGTTTTACTTCGTTTTATCGCAACAAAAAAAGTCGCGAAAAAAATTTCGCCGTCGCCCGTTGACGCGCGCCCAAAAAGGACTATACTTAAGATAATAAACTTTGTTCGCAATCCAGGTTAATCAAGGAGGTTTTTCGATGAAAATCGCGGTTCCTTTCGATAACGGGCAAATTTTCGGGCATTTCGGCCAAACGCAAACGTTCAAAATTTACGAAACGGACGGTTCGCAAGTCGTTTCGACGCAAACGCTTGCGGCGGACGGTTACGCGCATTGCGCTTTGGCGAATCTTCTCGCTAAAGAAAACGTCGACGCGTTGATCTGCGGCGGAATCGGCGGCGGCGCGCTCGCAAAGTTAAACGCCGCCGGAATCAAGTTTTACGCCGGAGTCTCGGGCGACGCCGACGCCGCGGTCGCCGCGTTGTTGGCGGGCGAGGAAATCGGCGCGACCGGCCCGACTTGCGGCGGGCACGACCGCGGACATTCGCACGAAGGCGGGTGCGGGTGCGGCGGTCACGGGCATTCGCACGAAGGCGGCTGCGGGTGCGGCGGCCATTGATTTCGCCTCCAACCTCAAATTCGCCCAATAAAAAACGCTCGTCGACGCAAAATCGACGAGCGTTTTATTTTCGGCGCGTTTCCATTTCGACGTTTACCGCTTCTTTAACGCCTTGTCAAACGTCGGGTTGCGAACGCCGATTTTATTCCGTTTTTTCCTTTTTCCCAGCGGCGAAACGCGTCAGTCTCGGCACGAACTCGTTCAGCGACGGCGTCAGCTCCGGGTGCGGACTACACAGGATAACGCGCCCCTTCCCATACGGCGCGGCGATAATCGCCGGCGAGTCGATTTGAACGCCTTTCGGCGAGTCGTTTTCGGCGACCTCCGTTCGGAAATACGCCAAGACGTCGTATTCCGGCAACGGCTCGTAATTCGCCGGAAGCATTATCGGGCCGTTTTGATACGCGATCGTCAACCGTCCGGATCGGTCGCCGCAAACCCGCTTTCCTTCGTCGGTTAGCTCGATTTCAAGAATCGCTTCGCCGCGTTCCCAGTTCCCCTCTTGCAACTTCGCGTTAATCAGACGCCCGGCGTCGCGGTTCAAATTGACGAGCCCCATATACGCCCCGGCGCACGTCCCGAGGTACCCGCCGCCGTCGTTCAAAAAGGCGCGCAACTCCCGCCAACCGGCGTCGCCGATCGCCCGCGACTCGCCGTTTCCGGAGCCGCCCGGGAAAAGAACGACGTCGAAGTCGCGCAATTTTCCGGCTTGTATCTCTTCGGCGGAAATAAATTTCGCTTCGAAATTCTGCGCGGCGGCTAAAATTTCCAGCGACGCGTTGGCGTACGTCGGACTCGCGCCGGGCCCGTTGTACACGGCGGCTCGACAGAGCGTCGTTTCTTGCGCCCAAACCGCGACCGTTCCGAGCGTCGCCGCGATAACCGTTAGCGCCGCCGTCAACATCGTTTGTTTCATTGCGATCTCCTTTAAAATCGGCGTTTAATCAGCCGTCGTTCGACGCCGCGTCGCTCCGAATGTTACTTCGCGTCAATCGGTTTGCGCCCGATGAAAATGTACCGCGGCATCTTCTTCCAAAAAACCGGGCAATACGGCATTCTGTCGGCGCGCTCGATTAGGCGGACTTCCTCGAATTTTTGCGACAAATACGGCAGATGGTCGCTCGACAAAAACAGGTTGTCGCACGAAAACCAAACCGGCCAAAAGGAGCGCGTCGAGAAACTTTGCTTCGCCCGGCCTTCGCTCGGAAATTTGCGCGCGATGTAAAAGTCGACGACGCCGATCGTTCCGCCCGGTTTGAGCGCCTCGTAAGCGCGGTCGACGGCGGCGAACCAGTCCGGAATCATCGTCAGCGAATACGAAAAGAAAATCGCGTCGACGCGTCCGCATTCCGGGCGCCACGTCGTCGCGTCCGCTTGCCGCGTCTCGACGTTCGTCCAACCGTTGCGCTCGATCCGCTTGTCGGCGACTTTCAACATCGATTCGGTTAAGTCGACAAGGTAAAGTTTCTTCAGCTTCGCCAAATTATCGCCAAGGAACTCCAAATTGGCGCCGGTGCCGCCCCCCATATCGACCCAAACCTCGTCGGCGCGGGGCTCCATCGCCTCCATCAGCTCTTTGCGCCCGGTCAAAAGACGTTTGCGAAACTCGTCGTAACCGCTCGCTTGCCCGCCGTAAAAAGACTCGAGCCGCTCGGCGTGCGACTCGCCCCGCGTTCGTTTACACGCCAAATAGTACAATATTTTTAAATCGGCCAAAAAACCCATTTTTGTTTGTTTCTCTAATCTAAATCTCGCCGTTTATCGTTTCGCTATCCGCGTTTTGCTGTATTTTTTAATTTCAGCGGCTTTAAAGTTCGCCTGTCGATAAACGCTCGTTTTTCTATTTAGAGCCGCCGGACGCGCCAATCGTCGACGTCGAACGATAATACGATAACACAAACGACAAAAAAAACAAGGGCCGCAACCGTCGCCGTTAGTTTTTACGCGTTAATTTTCACCGTTTTCCTCGCGATTTTCGCTTCGCTCAAGCCGGACGCCTCGCCGTCCGGCGCCGTTTTTTCCCAAAAGCGTCGGAGCCGCGGCGCCGCGAACGCGTTTCGTCGCCTCGTCGCCGAAAAACTTCAATTATTCGTTAAAATTTTCCTTTGAACGCGCTCGGTTCGCGTTAAATTTTAACCAAAATCCGGAAAAATCCTTTTTTTAGGGAAAAAACGAATCAAACGCCCGTCAAACGCCGATAACAACTTTAAATTTAACCTATTTTCCCCCCGACTTCCCTACCTCTTGTTCCTGGGCTCGCCAATGAAACGTTTTTCCTTTTTTACCGCGCGCGCTAATTTTTGCAACGTCGTTTTAAGCCTCGCGCTCGTCGCCGGCCTCCTCGGCGCGTCGACCGGTTGCGCTATTTTCGATAAAAAAACCGACGGGGACGCCAAACTCTCCGAATTTGAGGACGACGCGAAAGAAAACGTCGAGACCGAAGACGCCGACGGCGCCGTTTTCGATTCGGAAAGAAAAAAACAATCCGGTATGTCCGATTTCGTTTCGTCTTTCGGTCGCAAATCGAAAAACAAAAAAGAAGTCGATCCCGGTCAAACGTTTTTGATGAGCGACAAAGCGAAAGAAATTTACGCCAACACGGAACGCTAACGCAACCGACCGCGTTCTTGCGTTTAGCGTCGTTCGCTCGGCTTTTGCCCCTTTCCCCGTCTTACTTTGGGCTCCGTCGGCGTTTCTCCGGCGGAACGCTTTTTAACGTCTTTTTAGGACGGCGCAATTTTTTTAGCGTCTTCTTTACCGTCTTCTCCGTCTTGTCCTATTTAACAAAATAAAATTTGACAAGACGCTTAAACGGCGCTAGGTCGCCGCGCGCTCGACCCGTCGTCTCCTCCATTTTTCCCATTTCCCCCGCTTTCCCGTTGCAGGAGTTCGCCCGATGCGAAAAATCGCGCTCGACGCAGACCCCGGCGTCGCCGACGCTTTAGCCCTCGCTTTCGCTCTTTTCGATCCGAACGTCGAAATCGTCGCCGTTACCTCCGTCGGCGGTTGGGTCGACTCGCAAACTTCCGCGCGCAACCTGCAGAGCCTTCTCGCTTTTCTCGACCCGCCGCGTCTTCCGCGAATCGGCGTCGAAAAACCGCGCGACGTTGAAGTAAAAAAACAAAAACGCAACGATTACTCGACAATCAAAGGCGGTTCACGCGAACTTGCCTCGACGGCTTTTAACGATATTAATGGTTTTGCGCTCCCCGCCGTCGAACGCTTCGCCCCTCGCTCGGCCGCGACGATTCTTCGCGACGCCGTTCGGTCGCACCCGCGCGAAACGTCGATTCTCGCGCTTGGACCGTTAACGAACGTCGCTCGCGCCTTTCGTCGCGATCCGGAACTCCCCTTTCTCCTTCACCGCTTGGTCGTCGCCGGCGGAGGCGTTCCGTTCCGTTCCCCGACAAACGCCGCGGAATTTAATATCGTTTGCGACCGGCAGGCCGCGCGCGTCGTTTTTCAAGCGCCTTGCGCGAAAACGTTCGTTCCCGCCGACGCCGTCGCCGATCTCGTTTTTTCGTTGGACGACCTGCAAGCGTTCGAATTGCGCGACGACGTCGTCGGCGAGTTCCTGCGTCGTTCGCTTCTTGAAATTTTGCGCGTTCGCCGCCAAACGCAAGGTTCCGAAGTTGTTTGTTTACAAGAGTTCGCCGCCTATTTTGCGTTAGTCGCTCCGCATCTTTTCTCGACGATCGAAGCCTATTCGGTCGACGAGATTTCCGGAAACGCGTTCGATATTGCAAACGCCGCCCGCCGTCGAACGCCCGTCAACCGCCGTCCCGACGTCGAAATCGTTCGCCGCGTCGACGCCGACGCCGTTCGGCAAAAAATCGTCGACGGCTTTCGTCGAATCGTCGAAAGGGCGCGTTCCCATTTTTCCCGTTAAACGCCGCCAACTACGTCGACCTTTTAAAGCGCGTAAAACACGCCGCTTACTTAACCATTGCATTTTACCGTTAAACGGCGTTTCTCCTAATCCACGCAAAAGATAAAACCGGCTTAATTTGTTTTAACGCTTTTTTCCCTAAAATATTTTCAACCCGCGCGCTCCTTCCAATCCTACTTTTAAGACGCGTTTTGAAAACGCCAACGCTTTAACAAATATACGGTTCCGCGACAAAATTCACCTTTTTGCGCGCCTTTTTATTGTTTTTTTTCGTCGTTTAAATCGATTATATTTTTTTTCGTCGGCGCGACCGCGCTCAAACGACGGGCTATTTTTCCGTAAAAACGAAAAAAAATCGAAAAACCGGAAAAAATCCTAATTTTCCCCAATCGAAATAGTTGATATAATAGGATAAAGGGAAGCGCCGCGAACCGCCGCCCCCAAACGCCGCGTCTTTCGCCCGTCGCTTCCGCTTTGCCGTTATCCCCGAAATTTACGTTTTCCCAATCGACGCGTCGAACCCGATTCGACGTTCGGCCCAGACGTTCGCGTCGAACCCGATTCGACGTTCGGCCCAGACGTTCGCGTCGAACCCGATTCGACGTTCGGCCCAGACGTTCGCGTCGAACCCGTTTCGGCGTTCGGCACGACGTTCGATTTTCGAGTCGCCGTCGGTCGTTTGGAAACGAAAAAAATAAAAGCGCAACGGAACCCAAGAAATGTTGAAAAATTATCGTTTTAAGGTCGGCGCGTTCGGCGTTCCGCTTCTTCTTTTCTCCTTGCCTTTCGCCGCTTTAGGTCAAACGCCGCCCGCGTCGGAAGGCGTTCGTTTCGTCGCGCCGCGTTTCACGGATTCGCCGACGTCGACGCCGCCCGCGACGGAAGAAACGCCGACGCGTTCCGAACCTCTTCCGGCAAGCGACGCCGCTCCGCAAGGTTTCGACGCGACGCCGGACGCCGTTTCGACGATCGAATTAACGCTCGAACCGGAAGCGGAAGACGCGGAAGTCGCCGACGCGACGCCGGTCGAAAACGCGCCGGAAGCGGAAGAAGCGGAGCCGAAAAAATCGACGAACGCCGCCTCCAACCAAGTCGAGCGCGCGCCTTACGACCCGATCAAAGAAAACGGCGAGTATTTCGTCGGTTGGGAAAAACCGCAAGTCGCGCTCGTCTTCACCGGCTTGACGAACGGTTACATCGAGCCCTGCGGCTGCGCCGGGATGGATCGGATGAAAGGCGGGCTCAGCCGACGTCGCGACTTCCTCAAGAATCTCCGCGACGAGCGCGGTTGGGACGTCGTCGCGGTCGACGCCGGGCAAACGACGGTCGGTTTCGGCGTTCAGGAAGAGCTGAAATTCGATATGGCGATGAACGCGTTCCGCCTGATGGAGTACGACGCGATCGGAATCGGCAAGGGCGAACTCCGCTTCCCGGCCTACTTCCTCCTCACCTTCACCGCGCCGACGGCGGCCGATTCGGCGAGCCTTTTCACGTCGGCGAACGTCGGCGTTTACGGTTACCACGACGCTTACGCGCTTCCGCTTAAAGTTATCGAACGCGGCGGCCTCAAAATCGGCGTCGTTTCGGTCGTTTGCCCGTCGGAAGACCTCGACCACCGCGACGAAAACCTTCTGATCGAGTCGCCGGAGAAAAAACTCAAAGAACTTGCGCCGCGTATGAAGAAGGCCGCTTGCGATAAATGGACGCTGATCGTTCACGGAACGGAGGCGGAGACGGAAGCCCTCGCGAAAAAATTCCCGATCTTCGACTTCGTTCTCACCGCCGACTCCCCGAGCGCGCCGCCGGCCGAAGCGAAATCGCTCGGCGACGACCGCATGCTGATCGAAGTCGGCGAAAAAGGCAAATACGCCGTCGTCCTCGGACTTTACGAATCGGGCGAAATCCGTTACCAACGCGTCGCGCTCGACTCGCGCTTCGAGTCGTCGGAGGACGTCGCTTTGTTAATGCAAGACTATCAATCGATACTGAAAACGTTAATCGAACTCAAAGGGCACCGCGAAGGTCTCGGGCTGAACCCGGCGCGCGCTCCCCGTTCGGAACAGTTGGGCAAGTACGTCGGTTCGCAAAAATGCCAGTCTTGCCACGAAGAGGAGCATCGAACTTGGCTCCGCTCGCGCCACGCTTCCGCTTGGAAGTCGCTGACCGACGTCGCGAATCCGCCGCGCGACTTTGACCCGGAATGCGTCGGTTGCCACGTCGTCGGTTGGGACGGCTTGCAACGCTTCCCTTACGTCGACGGTTTCGTTACGGCGGAAAAGACGCCCCATTTGTTGAACGTCGGTTGCGAAAACTGCCACGGCCCGGGCGAAAAGCACGTCGCGGCGGAACTCGGCGACGACGAAGCGGCGATGGAAACGATTCGCGCCGGCATGCGCCTCGGTTCCTCGGTCAAAACGACCTGCTACTCTTGCCACGACGCCGACAATAGTCCGGAGTTCGATTTCGACCGCTATTACCCGCTAATCGACCACTCCGTTCCGGACGACGAGGACGAAGAAACCGGCGAAGCGGAATAAGAGGAATAAGCGGAATAAACGCTCTTCTCGCAAAACGGCGCGATCGCTCGAGTCGGTCGCGCCGTTTTTATCGTTATAATCGTCTTTCTCGTTTTAATCGACGTCCGCCGCTTCTTTCGCCGCGTCCGTCGTTTCCGCGCCGTTAATCGAACAAAAAAATAAATTTCACAGAATCGGGGTCGCGAGAAAAATCGTAAAAATCGCGAGCGCCGTCTTGATTTTTTACCGAATAAGAGTACAATTAAGCGAGACGCGGTCGCAGACAAGAATGTTTACGCTCCGCTTTTTAACCGCGTTTGTTGTCGCCTCGAAAATTTTTCGACGCGCGTCGTCGTTATTGTCTATTCGCTTCGCCTCGATTGCCACGGAAGCGCCCGGCGAAGCAAAACGTCGCTTTCCCTTTAAAAGGCGCGCTCGGCTTTGTCGTTCGCGTAAAACTCTTTTTACCGTTGCAATCCAGTTAATTGTTACGGTCGATTTAAAAACAATAATCGCGTTGTTAGTCCTTCCAGGCGCAATTACTAGCGTTTTACTCGCGATTACCTTACAGCAACAAATTTCCGTTTTTTTTTACCAAGATTACCGCATTTAAGCTGACGCTCGCGATTTGGCGCGTATAATATATATGTATTAGTTTGCGCGACGCCGTCGACGTCGGTGGCAACGCCTCCTTATTCAACCTCGCCCACATAAGGAACGACACGATGTTATTAGATTCGTCTAACCTTGCCCCCGATCAAAAGCGGTCTAGCGTTGAACGCCGCGGCATCTCGTCGTCGGATTTCTCCACCCTCGACCTCCTTCGCACGTTCGACGCGGCTCCTACGCTGTACTTTATTCTCGATATCTCCAAGTGGTATGTTAAGTCTTGCAACTATCCCGCTTGGGACTTTCTTCGTAAGCTGGGTTATAAGACAATCAAAGGTCGTAATTTCTACGAACTCCTTATGAAACCCAAGTTTACCGCCGGCGATTTTTACCCTTTGCTGGCGATCGTCCAGAAGCTGGATCCCCACCTCCGAACGCAAACGTTTCTCGTTATGAATCTCGACGAAGTCGAGCGTCATTTCGAGATGGCGGCGAAGCTCTGCTCGCTCGCGAACGGCGAATCGGCGATCCTTGTCTCCCTTCAAGACGTTACCGCGGCGTTCCAGGAAAAACAATACCTCGACGAACTCTTCAAAGCGTGCAACGATTTGCACGCGATTCTCGACGATCCTAACAATCGCGGGCTTTCCAGGGACGAACTCGGCAAGAAATTAGAGAAACCCATTAAAACTCACTTCAAGAAGAAGCTGCGAGCCGCTACGTATGAAGTGCGTCTCTATTTACCCGCTACTAAAGAGTTGGAGCTATATTTGACCTCGGAAGACCCGGAACTCCCGGTGTATAAACAGCCGGTCATAGCGGATCCCTCGAATCAAGGAATCACCGGATTTGTCGCCTGTTCCCGCGAAACTTACCCGTGCGACGACGTTTCTAACGACAGCTTGTACAAAGAGGGGGGTATTAAAGACGCGCGTTCCTCGATCACGTCGCCGATCCTTAACAACGGGGAACTTCTCGGCGTCGTCAATATCGAAAGCCGAGAGCCGAACGCTTTTACGAAGCGCGACCGCGAAGCCCTTGAGTTTTATTGCCGAGAATTGGGCCGCGTCCTGAAACGAACGCGCGTTCTCGACGCCGAGAAAAAATACGCTCGCGACTCGAATTTACAAGACTTTCGTCGGAGCCTCCTCGACGGAGTCCCCGCCCTCTCTTGCCGATTCAAGGATTACGCTTCCCGCCGCCCGTCGAGCGAAGTCGACAAACTCCAAGAACGCGCGTATCTCCGCGGACGTTGCGAAGCGTTTCGCGAATCGCTGAAAACCATCGACTCTTTGTCGAGCCAGTCGTCTCAAACGCCGCCCGACGCCGCGAAATTCGCCGCGCTTAAAGGACGCCGCGTCCTCCTCGTCGACCGCGACCTCGATTTCCTTCATTCTTGTCTCAAAAACTACGCTCCTTACGGTCTCGTCGCCGACGTCGCGACGAATTCGGCGGCCGCGCTCGAAATGATCCATATGTTCGAGTACGACCTTGTCGTCTGCGAACTTTTCCCGGACGGTCAATACCTCTCCAAGGAAGAGGCAGAGTTAAACCTCTTCAATCAAGCCGGACTTGCCGTCCGCGACATTCACCTTCCGGATTATTGGCTTACGAACCCCCTCAATCCTCTCGACCAGGCGATTCGCAAACGCGTTTTGCAGGAGATCGCCGCCGGAAAGCTCGACGCTTACTTCCTTTACGCTACGCTTCAGGAAAAAGAAAAGCTGCCGGAAAGCGTCGCGCCGGAATTTCTCGCTTTCCGCGATCGTTGGCATAGCGAGCATCCTCGGCAAAATCCCGTTCGCTCGCCGGAGTTCCTTTTCGTCGTCAAGCATCCCGACGGAATGCGGTACTACGACGGAACGCACGTTCTACGCGAGTTGTGCGGACACTTCCAACTCAACGCAAACCGTATTACCGTCGCCGACATAGCGCCTTTGCGCGGGCAATTAACTCGGCTTATGGAAGCCGTTTGCCAACGCGACGCTTAACCGCGAACGTCGACGCTCGCGTCGCCCTTCGGCGCGAGTTCGCGCTCCGCTTCGCCGCGTTCGTCGCAAACGAACGCGGCGCTTTCCCCATAAACAAACGCTTTAACAATCGCTATAAGGAGGAGTTATGGCCTCGTCCAAACGCAATTCCCCCCCCGACGGCAAATCTCGCCACGCGTCGCTAGCCGCCGAAGACGACGAATTTGTTTACGCCGTTTGCGAGCAATTTTTCCACTGCATGATGGAGGGACAAGCCCCCAACGCGACGGAAACCAAGCGCCGTCGAGGCCCCGCCCCCGCCATCGTCGATTGGCTCGTTCGCGAACGCGGACGCAACGACATCACCCGCGAAAAAATCTATCCTCTTATCTGGCAAGCGTTTAAGCGAGGTTTTCTCTTACTGAAAGCGCCGACCAAACTCAAATTGCGCGACCGCTTGGTCGAAAAATACGCCCTCGAATCTCATTTGGCGTCCAACGACGGCGCCGCCGACTCCGCTCGGCAACTCGTCGTCGTCAACGTCTCGGGCCCGACCGCTTCGCGCAACGTCGGCGCCGTCGCGGCGGACGAAATTATCAAGTTGATTCACCGCGTCGACGCCGAAAAGCGAGCGAAAGCCGTCGCCGAAGGCGGCGATCCGAACCAAGTTCGAGTGCATCTCGGTTTCGGCGCCGGATACGCCGCGATGGAGGTCGCCAACCGCCTCGCCGAACGCGCCGACGCGCGGACGCCGAAACTGACGTTGCACGCGATCACGCCGGGCGGTTTTTACATCGCCAAGCAGGAGATGAATCCGACCCTTTACTTCAATTACTTCAACAAAGCCGGTTTAGACGTCGAGTGCGTCGGGCTCTTCTCGACGCCGGTCGTCGCGACGGAAGACTTTGAACGTCTTAAGCAAAACCCGTCGTTGCACCGTTGTTTTGAAAAACGCGACGAAATCGATATTCTCTTTACGTCGCTCGCGACGGCCGACGACAAAGACGGGCTTTTCCGGCAGTATTTCGAATATTTGCTCGGTGAAAATCTCGTCGACGAGAACGAACTGAAAACGTTGGAAGCGCAAGGTTGGGTCGGCGATATTTTGTTCCAACCGTACTCGGCGACCGGCGCGTTAACGCCGAAACCGTATCGGGCGGTCTCGCTCTTTACGTTTGACGAACTGGCGGAGTTTTCGCGTCGTCCCGGCAAACACGTCGTCGTTATCGGCGGCCCTTGCGGCGCTTGCGGCGCTCCTAAAACGAACGCGCTTCGTCCGCTTTTCGCGAACGAGCAAACGCGCCTTTGGACGCAACTCATTATCGACCGCGACGCCGCCCTCGCCCTCCTCGACGAAGACGCGGCGTCCGACGATTAAACCGCCCGTTCTCGCTCGGGACTCCGGCGGTTTTGGCTCGCTCGACAAAAAACGCCGAACGCGCTTCCCTTCGGTTCGCGTTCGGCGTTTTTTTCGTTCGCGCCGCCGTTTAAAAAACGAAGTTCGCGGCGCGGCGTTCGGCTTTCCTTCGCTTTCCTTTTCGCCTTTACTTCTTTTCCGGCAAGACGGTCGGTTTGTATTCCGGAACGAAATCCGTCAAGCGTTCGCGAATCTTTTCTTGCGGGCCGTCGAGCATCGAGAGCAACTCGTCGAGTTGCGCTTGAATTTCGTCCAGGTTGAATTGGCGATGGTTCGCGGCGAAAATCTTCTTTTGGTCGGTTTCGATGCGCGTTTCCGTTTCGAAATAAAGCTCTTCGTACAGTTTTTCGCCCGGTCGCAAGCCGATTTCGCGAATTTCAATCGCGTTTTCCGGGAGACCGGAGAGGCGAATCAGGTCGCGGGCCAGCGTCTCGATTTTGACCGGCTCGCCCATATCGAGAACGAAAATTTCGCCGCCTTTCCCCATCGCGCCCGCTTCAAGGACGAGTTGCGCCGCTTCCGGAATCGTCATAAAGTACCGCGTCATACGGAAGTCGGTGATGGTGATCGGGCCGCCCCGTCGGATTTGCTCCGTAAAAATCGGCACGACGCTCCCGTTGGACCCCAAAACGTTCCCAAAGCGCGTTACGATGAATTTCGTTTTCGAGCGTTCCGCCAGCGCGTTGACGTACCGCTCCGCCATTTGCTTCGAACAGCCCATCACGTTCGTCGGGTTGACCGCTTTGTCGGTCGAGACCATCACAAACTTCTCGGCGCCGCAACGGTCGGCCGCGTCGGCGACGACTTTCGTCCCGTAAATATTGTTGCGAATCGCCTCCGGAACGTTCGCCTCCATCAGCGGAACGTGCTTGTGCGCCGCCGCGTGAAAGACGATTTCCGGCTTCGTCGCGTCGAAAATACCGTCGATTCGTTCTTTATTCGACACGTCGGCGATGATCGGCGTCAGTTTCGTCGACTTGCCGAGCGCTCGCAGTTCGCGTTCCAAGAAGAAAATCCGGTTTTCGCCGCGTCCGAGCAGAATCAGTTCCGCCGGTTCGAAGCGCGTCAGTTGACGGCAAATTTCGGAGCCGATCGAGCCGCCGGCGCCGGTTACCATCACGCGCCGCCCCGTAATCTGCCGCTTGATCCGCTCCATATCGAGGCGAATCGACTCGCGTTTGAGCAGGTCGTCGACTTTCACCTCGCGCACCGGAATCTTCGTGTCCGGAACGAACTCGACCTGCGGAAGGATCCGCAGATTCAAACCGTTTTTGTCGCAGCGGTCGTAAATTTCGCGGAACTTTTTCCCCGGAAGCGACCCGGCGATACAAAGAATCGTCTTGACGTTCCGCTCTTTCGCGGCGTAAATCAAGTTGTCGACGTGCGCGACGACCGGAAGCGAACCGACGCGCAAACGCACTTTGTAATCGTGTATCGTCAAAAAACCGACGACGCGATACGGCGCGTCGGTTTGCGAGTTGATCGCGTTGGCGACGTGCGCGCCGCGGTTGTTCGCGCCGATAAGGAACGCCGGCTCGTGTTCGAGGGGCTCGAACTTCGGCTCCACCGATTCGACGTAAAAACGCCGCGCTAACCGCCAACCGCCGCGAAAGCCGATCGTCAACATAAAATCGATCATAAAAACGCTCAACAACACGCGATAATCGATCCAATCCAACGCGTACGCCGTCGCGAAACCGCACGTCGCGATAACGAAAGCGACGCTCGACTCGACGACGATCGAACGCAACTCGCGCATCGTCGCAAAATACCCCATATTCCGGTATTGACGCGAAACGTAAAAGACGGCGAACTTGATCGCGAGAACCCAAACGACCGACGCTTTGAAAATCTCGAACGACGTCGACGCGTTCGTCGAGCGGAACCAATCGCTCTTCAACGCGAACGCGCCGTAATACGCCAACGCGAAGAGCGCGAGGTTCAGGACGCACGTTCTCGCGTACAGAAACCTTCTACTGCGCAGTAATTTATCGAAAGCCGTTTGCTTTTTCACATCCATCGTTCTATTCCCAACGCTCGCCCGCTCGGCCTTTCGCCCCAACGGTCGCTCTTTCGCTCGAATAATTCCTTAACGGTTCGCCGTCGTCGCCGCGCCGCAAACCGTCTTTAGTTTAAATCTCATCGACGCTTTTGACAAGCGCCCGACGCCGTTTTCTCGCGTTTCGTTTCAAGACGGCGACGTCATAATCGGTATTTTCCGTTTTTTCAACGCGCGATCACTCGCACCACTCCGGAATCGGCGCGGACGCTATTTCTCCGGGCGTCTTTCCTTGGAGCCGTTTGATATAGTGGACGCGCTCCTCGATCGCGTCGACGCCGGTCAAGACGTCGAATTGGAAGCGGAAGTTTTTCGTCTCCCCCGCGCCGAGCGGAACGACGCGCCCTTGCTTCTTCTCGAACGAGCGACGGTTCGGGAAGTTGACGGACGGTTCGATTCCCGAAACGTAAATATCGCCGTTCGGACGCTGCGTCTTCCAAAGCGTAAAACACGGAAAATCGTTTTTATTGAATGAAAGCGACAGTCCGCGGTTCCCCTTGGCGTTCAAGAGCGCGACCGACGTGTCGCCGTTCTCCTCGGCGGCCAAGTCGAAGAGGTAACACGTTTCGGCGCAACCGGGAATCGGTTCGCGGAAAGCGTCCCAAGCGTCGAGTTCGGCGACGGCGTTTTCGTCGCGCGGACACATTCGGCGAAACGGCGCGACGAACTTCGCGCCCGGCGTAACGAACGGATACCCGGTATTAATGTGATAAAGCAACTCGAACTCGTCGTCGACGCTCGCCAAGTTCGTAATCGAGTCTTCGACGACGAGCGTCGACGACCCGGCCCAAGTCGTGTAAGAGACGGTCAGCTTGAACCGCCGCCCGAAAACGCTCGTTTCGAGAACTTCGCCGGTCAGCCGAATCATGCCGGTTTCCGGGTCGACCGTTACCTGAACGCGGCGCGCCGGGAGGTTCGAGATTCGTCCGTGCAGCGGATAGCGGAGGACGCCGTTTTCGTCGAACTCCGGCGCTCCGTTGCTTTCGAGTCCGCAACGCGCGACCCATTCGTCGAACCCTTCGAGCCAACCGCAACCGTTCGGGGCGAAAATCGGAACGAAACGCGGATGCACCGGCCCGCGAACCGGCGAGTCCCATTTCAACTCGACGTCGCCGCAACGCGCTTTCCAAATATTCATCCCGCGCGACAAAAGGACGACGAACGAAAACTTGCCCGCGTCGATCTCGACGACGTCGACGCCCTCTTGAACGCCGCCGTGCAACCGCCGCTTCGAAACGCGGAACGGAATCGCGCCGGTCGGCGTCGAGTAAATCTCCTGCAAGTCGAGCGACTCGGTGTAAACGTCGTGATACGTGTCGACGATCGTTCTCGTTTTTTCCATCGGCGTTCTCCTAATTTCGCTATTTTACCTTACTTTGTAATCGAACGTCATTTTGCAATCGAACGTCGACCGAGCGATTTCCGTTCGACTCTTTCTTTTCGCGACATTTTTAAACGTCGCGACCTTTTTTAATCTGCCGCGTTTTTTTCAAACCAGCGCGACGTTTATTTATTTTCGCCGCTGCTTTTTCAAACCGTCGCGACGTTCGCCGCGTCGTTCGTTTTCCGCAACGCGTCCAGCGTTCCGTCAACGCAATTTCGGGAAGCGGACGCCCCCTTGAACGACCGTTTTCTCGAACGCTTCGCGCAACTCCGGCGCGACGCGGGCCGGTCGCGGCGTTCCGGTCGAAACGAAGCCCCAAAGCGTTTCGGCGGTCGCGAGGATCGCCGACTTCGGGAAATCGTCGGCGTTTTCCATAAAACCGTTAAAATTAGACGCGTCGACGTCGTTCGGGAGGCGCAAAAAGCGGTATCGACGCAAACACGTAACGTTTTTCATTTCGGCGATCCAAGTTTGCGCGAGGATTTTTTCGCCGCGATACGCCGATTGACGGTACTCGATCGTGTGTCGCCGAACGACCCAAATCGCGCCGTAATCGAGGTAACGTTGCGCCGACCAACCGATCGCCGCCGAGTGCGCGACCGCGACGTCCTGCATCCAATGAACGTAACAAACGTTGTTCGCGTGCCCCCAAACGTCGACGTCGGCTTCGGCGACCTCGATCAGCCGCGCGTACGTCGGAACCCAAACGGTCGGCTTTTGCGCGGAATCGGCGCTTTCGACGCTTTTGTTATTCCCGCCGCTTGCATCATTCCCGTTATTTTCGTTAATTTCGCTATTTTCAGTCATTTTCTTCATTTTTCTTCGACAAGCAAAAGCGCGCCCCGACGTTTTCGGCTCGTTCGCCGCCGTCGGAGCGTTTCGTTCGCGGGCGTTCGGCGTTCGGCGTTTTGTTTTTTCGCTTTTTCGTCCCTATTAATTAATAAGGACAAAATCGGCGTCCGCCGCCCGTTTCGCGTTCGTTCGCGAACCCCGAACGCAACGCGACGCGCCGCCGCTCCGACGTCCGCCAACCGACGAACGCCGCGCGTCGACGCGCTTTCAATTTTTCGACGGCGCGGTTAATTTTAACGGTAGCAACGATTGAAACGTCAAAACTGTCAAACCGCCGTCGCTCGTTGCCAACGCCTCCTCCGCCGTTACTTGCTCAGCTCGACGATCGCCTCCGCGACGGCGCGGCGCTTTTCGAGGAGCGGTTTCGGGTCGGTCGAAAAGGTCGTCATATCGGTCGTTATCGGCGAGAAGTCGAAAATTTCTTCAACTTTCTTCCGTTGCGCGTCCGTCAAATCGCGATTTTCCGTCAACTTTTTCAGCATCGCCAGCATCTCGTAATCTTGGACGCCTTCGCGAATCATTTCCCAACGAACGCTCGCGACCGGGTCGTCGAAGATCGGTTTCCCGTCGTTGCGGCCCGGGGTCGCGGCGCTCAGCGGCGGATAGATGAAGCGACCGTCGCCGTTCCCCCAGAACTGCTTCGTTCCGGCGGGCGTCGAGTAACCGGAGACGTAACACATCGGGTCGAGGTAAGGATTCTGCGCTTCGTTCGGGAACGCGGCGGAACTCGTCCAATACGTCGACTCCCAAACGAGACAGCCGGTAATTCCGCGTTCGAACGTTTGCCAGTGCCAAATCCGCAACTCGACCGGCGGGTGGTCGGTAAACTCGGTGCAATACGGCTCTTTCGGGTAGGTGCAGACATACCACCAGAAGCGGTTTCCGGCGTCCTTCTCGATCTTCCCTTGCGCTTCGTCGTAAGCCGGGCTGACCGGGCACCAAACGTCGATCGACGCGTCGTTTTCTTCGAGGATTTTGCGGAACTCGGGCGACGGTTCCTCGGTCAGCATACGGTCGATTTCCGGCGCGTATTTCTTGAGCTTGCCGAACCCGCGGGCGACGAAGCCGTAATCCTTCGGCTCCGGTTCGTCGAACCAATAGACGTAAGCCGCGTCGAGGAGGCCGCGTTCGCGGAGGCCCTCTTGCAACTTCTTGCCGTAATCGGCGATCATCGCTTTATATTGCGGCGTGTCCCCGGCGTAACCGGCGATTTCCCCCTCCGCCGACTCCGCGTAAGTCCCCCAGCCGAGCCCCTCGAACGGGAGCTTGAAGTTCGTGAAGTTGTATTGCGCGAAGACCCGCGTCATTTCCTTTTCGAAACGCGAAAAATCGAGTTCGCAACGCGGCGGGTTCTCCTCCGGGAACCATTTAACGCCGATCCCGTCAAGCGGCGCCGGGTTGTACGGGCTGATGCGATAATCGCCGAAAATTTTCAAATATTTTTCAAAAACGGCGCGTTTATCTTCTTCCGTTTTGCAGTTGTGATACCGCCAAATATTCCCCGGCGACATGCCGTAAGCGGTTTCGAGCGTGTTTTTCGCCGGAAGCGCGAAGTCCCAAACGACGACTTCGAACGGAATCGTCGCGTCGAACTCGCCGATAACGCTCCCGGTCAAGCGAATCGCTCCGCGGTACGTCCCCGGCGCGGCGTCGGCCGGAACGCGGACGGTCGTCCAAATCGGCAAATTTTCCCCAACTTCAACGCCGAGCGGCGCCCCGAGCCCGTCCGAACCGACTTCGAGCGGAACCAACGCGTCCGGATACCAACCGACCGCGCAAGTTTTATCGGTCGGATTCGCGACGTAATGATAGTAAGCGTAACGCAAATCGACGTTTTCCGCCGAAATCGTCGCGCCGTTCGGGCCGGTCAAATCGCCGACGACGGCGCCGGAAAGGAAATCGATTCCGTCGCCGAAAGCGCGAACCGCGACTTGGAACGACTCGAAATCGTTTTTCGCGGCGTAAATGCGAATCGGTTCCGCGGCGCCGATTTTCGTTTCCTTGGCGTTTTTCGGGATTCGATAATCTTGTTCGCACCAAGAGAGGGAAACTTTGCCGGTTTTGCCGGTTAAACCGGAAATTTCGCGGGTGAAATTTTGAACGAAATAGGGGAAAAAGCGCGTTCCGAAGACGACCGGGCGCCCTCCGCCGAGGACGTAACGCCGTTCGCAGTCGGGCGAACCGCCGTTTTCGCCGAAGAGCGGCGACTTTTCGTCTTGGGTCAACCAGTTAATCGAAGTTTCGCGGTACCGGTCGCCGGAGAGCCTCCAAAAGTTCCCTTCGTTAAGTCCCCAAAGCTCCCAAGTTTGCGCCGACGCGTTCCCTTGACCGCTTCGTTTTTTGAAATTATCGCGCTTATCCTCCCCGACGAGATAATCGGCGCCGTCGATATAATCGGCAAAATACGTCTCGCCGAGCCCGCTAAAGAGGGGCGCGTCGTTCGGGTTCAGCGTCAATTCCGCCGAAAGATTGTAAACTTGCGAGTTGCACCATTTCCCGTCTTCGCCCGCTTCGCCGCGAACGCGAACGAAAATTTCGTCCGCCGCTTTCCCGTCGAGGAGCTTTTCGAGCGTCGCTTCGACCGAACCGGTTCCGGCGATCTCGCCCAACGCCGCCCAATTCTTGCCGTCGAGCGAACCTTCCAAAACGGCGCGTCCGGCGGTCGAGTGCCCGATATTCATCGAAATTTTCCCGGAAACGAACGGGATATTGCGGGTTTTAACAATTTTACCGGCCCTTTCAGACCCGCCTATCCCGTCGGCGTGCATTTCCACCTTGCAAGTTTTCGGTTCGAGCGCGAAACGGTAAACGACTTCCGCGTCGTTCCCGAGCGTCCAGCGGTTGGTGTTGAAATGACTCGTCGTCGAAACGAGCGGGCGGTCGAAGTTGGTCGGCTCCGACGCGCGGAAGCTGGTAAAACGGTAAACGCCGTCCGCAATCGACTCCCCGGCGCCGAGCGGAAGGGCTTCTTTCGGATCGCCCGCTACCAAGATTCGGTAAGCCGGTTGAACCGCCGTCAAGGTCGGCTCGGCGAAGCGGTAATCGCGATGCGAATCCCATTGCCCGAGGCGGAGCTGCGCCTCTTTAACGCCCTTCGGCGCGACGAAAACGAACGAATAATAATCTTCCGGGGTCTCTTTTTTCGGAAAATCGGTAAAATCGTAATGCGCGAACGACGTTCCGGACGGCGCGCTCGCCCCGGAGCCGCCCCCCGGAACGACCGACGCTTTGAAGCGGAAGCGGTAAACTTTCCCCGGCTCGAACGCGACCGGATTCGACCGCCAAGACGCGGCGTTGTCCCCGCCCTTCAACTCGAAAACGCCGTCCTTCAACGTCCCGGCGCCGTCGACGCTAAGCGTCCATTCGGTCGGTTGCTCGACCGTTTTCGCCGCTTCGAAGACGTCGCCCGCGAGCGCGAATTTTGCCGAAATTGTCGAAATCGCCCAATTTGCCGAAGCGGCAAGCCCCGCGACGCCGAACAGCGCCGCCGCGACCGCTCCGACGAAACCGATTTTTCGCCGTTTCATTCTAGTTTCTCCTTAAAATTCCCTACAACCGTTAAAACCGGGCAAAACGCCGCCCGACCGCTTCGAACGACGCCCGTCCCCTTTAAGACGAGCGTCGCCGCGAAACAGATTTCGGAAAACGCGCTTTTTCGAACAAGTCGCGAAATTTCGCCGCCGAAACGCCCGTCGACCGCCGTCAAATCGACCGCGAATCGACGTTCGTTTCAAAAATCTCGCGACGCGTCGCGAATCAACCGTTTTTCTTTTGGTCGACGACCCAACGCAAGCCTTGGTAAAGAATTTTGCGGTAGTTCGCGTCGCCGAACGCGCCGTTCGCGTCCCCTTGAATCATCCCGAAAACCGGCGTTTTCTTGTACCGCCAAGTCCAAACGACCGGCGCGTCCGATTCCGGGTGGTCGGTGCGCGCCAGCACGTCGATGCGCGGGTTGAAGTAGACGTATTGGAAAACTTCGTCGTTGATTTTGAAGTCCTTGACGCCTTCGGTAATCGGGTGTTTGCGGTCGACGATGTAAATATTGACGTCGGTCGGGCGTTTGTACGTCGACTTGCGGTAGACGCGCCCCTCGATTTCCGTTTCCTTAATAATAAATTGCGCCCCGAATACGTCGCGGAAGAGCGGAAATTCCGGATGCGAAATCAGCGAGTGGTGGAGCATCACCGTCGGGATTCCCTCGTCCGACCAAAGCGCGGTCAAATTGTCCTTTTGTTCTTGCGTCAGTTCGAAGAACGACTGATCGTGAAAAACGACGACGTCGTAATCCTTCGAGAGCCCCGGCTTGAGCATATCTTGCTTTTCCGGGATCGAAATTTCCTCGAACGTCGAGTTCGGGCAATCTTTCAGCGCCGCGTGCAGACCGTCGCGGTCGTAAGAGTGCCCGCCGACGACAAGCAGAATCCGCATTTTTTCGCTATTTTGACCGTCCGCCGCGCCGTTTTCTTGTCCGAACGCCGCTTTTTTCGACGTTCCGCCGAACGCCGCGCCGCTCAACGCCGCCAACGTCGCCCCAACGCAAGAAACTCCAAAATCGCGACGCCCCATTTTACCGCTCATTTCGCCAACCTTTCCGTTCCGCTAAAATCGCTAAAACCGTCAAAAATAATCGTTAATTAAAAACGCCAAAAGCGTTAAAATCGTCAAGACATTGAAAATAACGTCGACCGCGACAACAGCTTCCGTTATTTTCCTCGTACCAAGAACGACCGACGGCGCCAAAGTCGACCGTTCGACGCGCCGCCGCTAAGATGATACCCGAAACGCGGGCGCTTTTCAAGAAAAAGCGCGAAAAAAGTCGAGAAAAAACGCAAAAAAAGAACAAGCCGCGACGCTCAAACGCCGCGACTTCTCCGTCGAATCAACTCCAATCGACAATCGAACGAAAAACGCCAAAATCAAAGCCCCCGCTTTTACCGGAGTCGATCGACCAACTCGACGACGCGCCGTTCGATCTCGTCGATAACCGTTTCAAAAAACGAGTCGTCGCGCCCGGTCGGGTCTTCGAGCCCCCAATCTTCGACGCTCGCCCCGGGAATAAGCGGGCAAACGACGCCGCACCCCATCGTTACGACGACGTCCGGCGTCGGAATCGCGTCGAGCGTTTTGGGCCGCTGCGTCGCTTCCAAGTCGAACCCGCGTTCGCGCATCAGTCGAACGGCGTCCGGGTTGATTCGATCCTTCAGCGCCGTCCCCGCCGAAAACGCCTCGAAGACGCCGGCGCCTAACTTCCGCCCGAACGCCTCCGCGATTTGACTCCGACAAGAATTATGAACGCAAACAAACGCGACTTTCGGCGTTTCCGTCTTTTTTCCCGCGTTTTCCAAGGTCGCCGCCCTTCCTTTCAATCTGTTCAACATTCAAAAAAGCGCCGCTTAACGCCGTCGTTTCCGCCCGCCTTCGCTTCTTCCGCCGGACGCGCTCGACGCCGTTTAACGTTTTCAACGGCTCGGCGACTTTAATGATTTCAACAATCCCAACGATTCCAACCGTTTTATTCGTTTTACCAATTTAACCGATTTTGCGAACTTCGTTGGTTTTACCCAATTCGACGGTTTCAACGATTCCAACGGCTTAAAATCGCGTTCCCTCTTCCCGAAACGTCCGTCTCGCGCCGCGTTCGCCGTTCCAAGAAACAAAAAAAACCTCGTCCGAACTTATCCGACGAGGCTTTCCGTTTCCGACGTTCTAGGAAGAACGCCGCTTCAAAGTCGGGGCGACTGGATTCGAACCAGCGACCTTTTGACCCCCAGTCAAACGCGCTAAACCAGACTGCGCCACGCCCCGAAACTCATTAATATTATTTTAACGTCTTTTCTCGATTTGCCAACCCCTTTTTCCAAAAAACCGTCGATTTTCTTCCAAATTCCGGGCGTCGGACTCAAAAAATCGCCGCGACTGGGCGTCGTTTTCAAACAACAATCGCCGAACAACGCTAAAAGCAAATTTTCAACCCAAAAGACGCTAAAAACTTCTCCTTAATTCGGCGGAAATTTCGCCCCCCTCATTTTCAACGCCGCGCTTTCCTTTACAATAAAGGGAACGTCGGCGCGCCGAGCCGGATTTGCGCTTCCCCGCGCCGCCGTTTCGCGACGCTCCGTTTTCGCCCGTTCCCCAATTTACTCGCGTTTCCCCTTTTACCCCCAAACGCGACGTTTACTCAGCTTTCCCGCCTTTCCAACTTTCCCGTTTTATGTTTTCCGAACAAGAATACGTTCTCGTCGACTTCGGCGCCGGTCGCCGTCTCGAACGCTTCGGCCCGCTCCTTCTCGACCGCCTTTGTCCCGTCGCCGAGGGAATCCGACGCGGCGCGCCCGCCCTTTGGAGCCGCGCCGACGCCCGTTTCGTCCCGCAAAAA
>JAGBDD010000094.1 GCA_017937685.1 Thermoguttaceae bacterium
AAATGAGTTTCTCGTCGCAAGTTCGTCGTTTCTTTTCCGCGTCCGCTCGTCGCGACGCTAAGCGCGAAGCCCGCCGCCGTCAAGCGTTGAGCGAGTTGCGTTCGCGTCGCTTGTTCGAAATTTTGGAGTCGCGCCAACTCCTCGACGGCGCCGGGGCGTTCGAATCGCTTCCGGACGCGATCACGATAACGTCCGGCGATTCCTATCATTACGCGTTTGAAGGAACCGACGCGCAAATCGTCGACGCCGGAACGCTCGAAGGTTTGACGGCCTCGCTCCCGACCGGAACGCAAGTCGCGTTTACCGTTACGAAAACGGCGACCGACGGCGCGGTCTCGACGCTCGGCGAAATCGTTTTGCAACTCTTCGAAGCGGAGGGCGAGGCGCCGAACTCGTCCGCGCATTTCCTCAAACTTGTCGACGACGGCTATTACGAAGGCAAAACGTTCCACCGCATTTACGCCGGCTTTATGTTCCAAGGCGGCTCTTCCGACGGCGCGGGCTTCGAAGGCGCCGGGCAAACGATCGCCGACGAACATTCCGACCTGCTGACGCACAGCGGCGCCGGAATCGTCGCGTTCGCGAACAAGGGGCCGAACACGAGCGACGCGCAAATTTACATCACGTTCGACAAAGCGTCTTGGCTCGACGGCGGCTACAACGTCTTCGGTTGCGTCGTCGACGGTTACGACGTTATCGACGAGATCGAAAAAGCGACGGTCGTCGCGAACTCGGCGGGCGAAAAGTCGAAACCGGTCGAAACGTATCAATTCAAAGACGTTCGCGTTCTCGAAGCGGACGAAGTCGAAAACGGCGCGTTGCGTCTCGTCGCGGGCGAAGGCGTTTCCGGCGAAACGACGATCTCCGTCTCTGGAACCGCCGCGGACGGCTCGACGCAGTTCAAGGAAATCGTCGTTAAAGTCGTCGACGAAAAAGAACTCGACGCGCTGATCCCGACCGAAATCGAAATGGTCGCGGGCGAAACGAAAACGTTCGAACTTCCCGCCGAGTACGCCGGGTCGAAGTTGACGTACCAAATTTACACCGCGACCGGGCTCGAAGGCGTTGCGGTCGAACTCGGCGGCGACGACGACGCGACGAACGTTTACGAAGTGAAAGCCGATTTGACCGGCGCGCAAACGACGCGACTTACGATCGTCGTCAAGAGCGACGACGGCGCGATCTCTAAAACTTACTATCAACAACTTTACGTCGCTCCCGCCGCGCCGGAATTTTCGTTCGCGGGCGACGCGAAACACGTCGAGCTTAAAGACGGTTCGTTTATCGTTTCGTCGAACTCGGTCGACTCCGCGCTGACGATTTCGGTCGTTTCTTACTCCGACGAAGCGACGACGCTCGTCAAAATCGACGGCGTTCAACGGACGTTCTCGGTCGTTTCGAAGACGGTCGACGCGAAAACCGGCAAGACGACGTTCGTTCTGCAACTGAGCGGCAAAGAAAGCGAAAAACTTGCGGACGGCGAACATACGATTTCCGTTTCGCAATACATTCCTGTCGACAATATTACCGAACACGAAGCGCTTCACAGTCAAGCGACCGAAGCGACCGTTTTCGTCGACACGGAACCGCTTAAATTTACGAACGTCGACAAGGACGAACCGCTCGTCGTCTTCTCCGGCGAAACGGGCGAACTTCAAATTTTGACGAACAAAGTCGACGCGGACGGCGCCCCGCGCTCCGACGTTCAAATCCTTTTCGGCGACGCGATTCCGAAATGCCTTACGTTGACGGCGGACGGTCTCCTCAAATGGAGCGGAACGGAAGAATGCGTCGGCTCTTACCAAGTCGAGCTTTACGCCAAAGACGGGCTCGGGAACGAAGTCCGCGAAACGCTCCGATTCACCGTCGTCGAAGGCCCGCTTTACGACGTTTCCGGCGAAACGAAAGTCGACGAAGGCGGCAAGTTCGAGATTACGATTTCGGTCGCCGAATCGGAATTGAAAGACAACCCGGCCGCCCCGTACGCGTTCGAAATCGTTAAAAAACCGGAGTTCGAAAACGCCGACGACGCGAACTTTACGTTGACGACGAACGAAAAGGGAACGAGCGCCGTCTTCGCTTGGACGACGAGCGAACGCCTCGGCCCCGGCGTTTACGAGTTCTCCGTCAAACTGACCGGAACCGACGGCGCGACCTCTTACGTCCCGCTGAAACTGACCGTTTCGGAAGTCAACGAAGCGCCGTCGATTAAGTACGACGGCGAAAAGACGCTCGAAACCAAAGACGACGCGAAGTTCGAACTCCAACTCGAAGCCGCCGACGCCGACCTTCCGGCGCAAACGCTGACTTGGACGCTCTCGAAAGACGCGCCGTCTTGGCTGACGCTCGACGCGAAAACCGGCCAATTAACCGCCGACGCGCCGGTCGCGGGCGATTACTCGTTCGAAGTCGTCGTTTCGGACGGCGACAAGTCGAGCGAACCGCTGAAACTGACGCTCAAGGTTAAAGAGGTCGACCGCGTTCCGGTCTTCGACGAACTGAAAGAAACGACCGCCGAAACCGGGAAAACGTTCGAAGCGACCGTCGTCGCAAAAGACCCGAACACCGCGAAAAACGGCGTCGTTTACGAACTCGTCGGCAAAGATTACCCGAAAGATTTCAAATTCGACGCGAAAACCGGCAAGGTTAGCTGGGCGATTCCCGCCGATTACCTCGACGCGGCGATCAGCGCCCAAACGTTCCAATTCACCGTCAAGGCGACCGAGCAAGTCCTCGGCGAAGACGGCAAAACGCTCGAAAACGGCCTGTCGAGCGAAAAAACGTTTGAAATTTCGATCTCGAACGCGAAGTTCGACGCGACGAAAGGCGCCGCGCCGACTTGGTCGACGCTCAAACCGCAAAGCGCGACCGCCGGAAAAACGTTCGAAACGGCGCTCGAAGCGACCGCGCCAAAAGACGCCGTCGGCGTTCGATACGAACTGGTCGGCGACAAGCTCCCGGAAGGCTTGACGATCGACGCGGCGACCGGCAAAATTACTTGGGCGATTCCCGCCGATTACGTCGCGGACAATTCCGTCGAATCGGTCGTCGCGACGATCAAAGTGAAGGCGACGACGATCGTCAAGAGCGAAAAAGACGGCCCGACCTCGTTCGGCGGCTCGGCGGAAACGACGCTCGAAATTACCGTCGCCAACCCGAACTTTAAGGAAGAGGCGGTTTACGCGAACTGGGCCGCTTGGCTCGACGCTTGGGTTGCGAACGCTCAAGCGCGCCTCGAAGGCTCCGCGGCGAACCTGCAAGAGTACCTCGACGCTTATTTGACGGCGGTCGACGAACGCGACGCGGCGCTGAAATCGGCGCAAGCGGATTACGCCGCCGGTAAAACGTCGTTGACCGACTTCCTCAAAAAGCGCGCCGAAATTCAAACGTCGTTCTCGCAAACAACGACCGAAGCGCGCGCCGATTTGGCGACCAAAGACGCCGCCGTCGACGAAACGTACCGCGAAGGCTTGAAATCGCTGAACGACGCTTACGACAAACTGGCGGCGAGCGGCGAAATCGGCGCGCCCGGTTCGATTCGCGAAGACGCGAAGGAAGCGGCGGACGAACTTTCGGCGTCGACCGAGTCGTCGGACGCGAATTTCCATCTCAAAAACAACTCGACCGGCGCGAAGGTCGCGACCGATTTGTCGTCGGTCTTGAAACTTTGGCGCTCCGGTTACTCGTCGTCGACGATTTACGACGAAATTTACGGCGACGGTTTCGACGCGGAAGAAGACGAGTCCGGCGATAAGGACGAATCCGGAGACAAAGACGAAACCGGAGATAAGGACGAATCCGGAGATAAGGGCGAAACCGGAGACAAAGACGAAACCGGAGATAAGGACGAATCCGGAGATAAGGACGAATCCGGAGATAAGGGCGAAACCGGAGACAAAGACGAAACCGGAGATAAGGACGAATCCGGAGACAAAGACGAATCCGGAGACAAAGACGAATCCGGAGACAAAGACGAATCCGGAGACAAAGACGAATCCGGAGACAAAGACGAAACCGGAGACAAAGACGAATCCGGAGACAAAGACGAAACCGGAGATAAGGACGAATCCGGAGACAAAGACGAAGACGAAAATCTTCCCGAAATCGACCTCGGCGGCTTAACGAGTCTCGACGACGAGGACGACGAAGACGGCGGTCTTCCGCTTCTCGCTTAATTTCCCCGCCGCTAACGACAAAACCGCGCGAACTCGACAAAAAACGTCGAACTCGCGCGGTTTTTCTTTTGGCCGTCGTCGCCCGCTCGGTCGCGCCGAGCGTTCCTCTTTCTTCTTCGTCGGTTCGCGGCGCCGTTTTCTCTTTTCAACGTCGGTTTTCGCCTATTTTTCCCTTATTAGCGAAACGTCGTCCATCGGTCGAGCGCCCTTCCGCTCTATTCTCTCTTGTTAGCGAAACGAAATAGACCGAGCGTTTTAATTTCGCCTTTATTTTCAACGTCCGCCGCGTCGCTTTTCGTTCCGCGACGTTTCGGACGCTTCGCCCGCGCTATCCGCCAAGAAACGCCGCCGGCCCGTTCCGCTTCCCTTGCGTTATCTTCAACGCAAAAGAGCTAAACGGGCTTTCATTGTCGATTTCCAACGAAAATCCAACGCTAAACCGACCAACCGTCGTTCGCCGGCCAAGGAGCGCGGCGGGGAAAACGTCGAAAATCGAGCTACGTCGCGACGTAAGAGCCGAAAAAGACTACTTTTTCTTTTCGACGTGCAGCGTGTGCTTACGAAGACGCGGGTTGTACTTCTTCAGCTTGAGCTTTTCGCCGCCGGGCTTACGACGCACGATGTAGTTGTAATCGCCGGTTTCTTCGCAGACGAGGTAAACGGTTTCCGCCTTTTTCTTACTTTTCCCTGCCATATTTCCAATCCTCTTTTATTGTTCGGCCGTCGCGTCGCGACGTCGTTTTTTGACTTAAAACGCTCGACGTATTCCGTCCCGCGCCCTTTTTCCGCTCGTTTTATCGACTTTTTCGCAACGTTTCCGTCGAAACGCCCCTCAAAAATTCCTCTAAAACGCCTTCGTCGAAACGCCCTTCGTTCTAATCGTTCGTTTCAAATCGGGAAAGCGAAAAAAAGCGTTAGCGCTAGACGCGTCGACGCTTTCGGTTTATTATACCCTCGAAATCCCAACCAACAACGCCCCCCGTCGCAAAAAACGCCTTTTTTTTCACATTTTTTTAAAGGGGCCGCCTTTTTGTTAAATTGAAAGGTTTAAGCAAATTAGGCGCTTTTCGTTCATTCCCCCTGCCTTCCGCGATTTACGCCGAGCGCCCCAAACAACGATTTCTTTTATTTTAACCGCTCTCGCTATTCTTTTTTTCCCCGATTCTTTGCAGGCGTTAAAAAAAAAGTCGAAAAAATTCCAAAAATCGCCTTAAAAACTATCGAAACGCTCGATTAAAAATGTTAAAATAACGTCGAGAATTTCGAGCCGAACGGTCGCTTTGTCGTTCCTTTTTTATTCCCCGACGCCCTATGTCCGAACCACGCCGCCCCGCGCCCTCCGAAAGCGCCGATCCCCGACGCGTTCCGTTTTCCGTTCCAACGCCCGTCGACGCGGAGAAACCGTTGCCTCTCCCGCCGCGCCCGTCGCAAAGCGCCAAAAGGCCGCTGTTGGTTCCAACGCGCGCCGATTCCGAACGCCCAATCCCGATTCCGGAACGAAATCCCAATTTAACGACGCTTTTCGTTTCGACGCGCACCGACTCCGAACGTCCGATCCCGATTCCGGAGCGCAACGCGCCGCCGACGCCCCCCGTCGTTCCGTCCGGAGAACCGCGACCGTCCGTCGCGTCGGGCGCGCCTCCCGTCGTTTCCCCCGTCGCGCCGCCGACCGTTCTCGTCGCCGTTCCCAACGCCGCGCCGATTCCGCTGACGACGCCCGACGGTTCGACCGTTCTCGTCGCGACCGTTCCGGTTCCCGGCTTTCCGCCGAACGCCGTTCCCGTTGCGCCC
>JAGBDD010000095.1 GCA_017937685.1 Thermoguttaceae bacterium
GCCGGTTCGCGAACTCGCCGAATCGATGCGGGCGACGACGGAGCGGCTGAAAACGGAGGTCGACCGAGCCCGGCGGCAAGAAAAATTCCGACGCGACTTTGTCGCGAACGTCTCGCACGAGATCAAGACGCCGCTGACGGGAATTTTAGGCGCGATTCAACTTCTCGACGACGCCGACGGTTGGCGCGACCCCGTTTGCCTCGGCAAGTGCCGCGAAATCCTCGAACGACAAACGACCCGCCTTCAAACGCTCGTCCGCGACGTTCTGCAACTCGCGGAACTCGAGCGCCGCGAAGAAGACGCAAACGTCGACGGAGCCGACGTTTCGAACGCGTCCAAAACGGTTCCGCTCGACGAAATCGTCCGCGCCGCCGTTCGAGCCTGCGCCGATTCGTTAACCGACGGCGACGCGGCGCCGCGCCTTCTCCGTTGCGACGCGACGCGAGTCGTCGGGGTCGGGCGCCTCCTCGAACAAGCGACGCTCAATCTTTTGACCAACGCCGCCCAATACGGCGTCCGCTCGACCGCCGCGAACGCCGACGACGAAAAGAGCGGAACTTCAACCGATAAAGAAGATAAGAACGCAAAAGAAGTTGAAAACGCGTTCGACGTTTCGCTCGAAGTCGCCGACGCAACCGTTTCGCTCGTCGTTCGCGACTTCGGCGACGGCGTCCCGACGGAGCTTGCGGAGCGCGTTTTCGAACGTTTTTTCCGACTGCGGCGCGAATACGGTCGCCGTCCGGAAGGAACGGGGCTCGGTCTCCCGATCGTCCGTCAAATCGCGACGCTGCACGGCGGAACGGTTCGTTGCGAACCGGTCGACGGCCCGGGCGCGCGCTTCGTCTTAACGCTTCCGCTCGCGCCGACGCTCCCCGACGAAACGCTCGACGCGCCGACCGAAACCGCCTAAACGCCGCCGACTAGCGCCGCCAAGAACGCGCGAATCGCCGCCGACCGTCCGTTATTTAACTCATTTTTCGGCAAGGATTTCCAACAAAACGCCGCGCAACGCCGGAACGTCTTGCCGCAACGTTCCCCAAACGAACTCCGGTTCGGCGGAACCGTAATCGCGCGCAAAAAAGTTGCGCATTGCGCGAATTTGCGTCCAAGGAACCGTCGAATACCTATCCTTCAACTCGTCTGAAAGTCGCCCGACAAGTTCCCCGATTTGAATAACGCACATATCGCAAGCATATCGCGTTCGAACGTCGGCGCAATACGCTTCGAAGTTGTCGCTAAATTCGTTAAGGAACGACGCGACGTCGTCGCAATACTCGACCATTTTCACAATGGTTCGATAATCCCTATCGTTCATAAATCACCCGACAATCCTTGGCAATTCGCGCCAAAAAATCCTTATCGCGAGCGCCGGTCGTTACCAAATCGACTTCGCCAAATTTCCCTTGTAAATCGAGCAAAAGCCCCGAAAGTTGAAAGAGCCCCATCCCCTCGCTAGGTTGGACAAGAAAATCGACGTCGCTCGTCTCCGTCGCGTCGCCGCGAGCGTAAGAGCCGAACAAACTCAGCGACTTAATCCCGTGTTTGCGCGCGATCGGCGTCGCGAGTTCGCAAATTTCTTCGAACGTAAACATTGAAAACGCTCCTTTCGTCGCGGCGCGGCGGCGCGAGGTTTCCCGTCGACCTTTCGCCCGCCGCCCGTCTTTATTATACTCGACGAAAGCGCCGCCGTCAAACCGGTTTCGCTCTTTTCGGGCCGCGAAACGTTTCCGCAAGAACGAGAAAACCGCCGCCGACTCGAACGGTCGACGACGGTTTCCGCTTGCTTGCGACGGCGGCGGCGCGACGCGAAAAAAGCCCGCGTCGGCGTAAAACGCGCCGAAACGGGCCTTCGTTAAATATCGCCCAACCGCCGCTTCGACCGCTTCAAGTTAAACGGCGGCGACGCGGCGCGTCCGACGTCGAAGCGTTTTCGCGTCAATAAATTAAATAATCGGCGCGAATCTTCTTAAAGCGTTCAACTTCCGGCGTCCAAAGGGGCGCGATTTCCGAAATCGGCTTCCCGGCTTCGATCGCTTCGAGCGTTTCGTCGTTCAGGAGGAGCGTGTTCGCGTTCCCGCGTTGCCATTGCTCCGGATAGTCGTTCTTCAAGCGCGACATTAACGCGACGCCGGTTTCGACGGCGCGGAACGCGTCGCGGTCGGTCAGCTTGAAGCGGAGACCGGAAACCTCGACGTTCGCGTGTTTGCTCGCCGTCGGAGTGAAGCGAATCGGTTCGAACTCGATTCCCGGCAAGTTTTCGGCGTTCATCTTCGCGGCTAAATCCTCCGCGTCGATCCAAGGCGCGCCGATAACCTCGAACGGCGTCTCCGTGCCGCGTCCAACCGAAATGTTGGTGAACTCCGGAATCCCGATTCCCGGGTAAAGGAGCGCTTCGGTCAAAGAGCGCATATTCGGCGACGGGTTCACCCAAGTCAGCCCGGTTTCGTCGAAGTATTGGTCGCGGCTCCAATTTTCGCAAGGAACGACCGTCAAATCGAGATTTAAGCGCATTTCGTTCGCGTAAAGGAGCGCGATTTCGCCGACCGTCATTCCGTGTCGAATCGGCATTTGGAAAAACGCGACGTAAGACTCGCGGCCCGCGTCGAGGCTCGGCCCCGAAACGACTTCGCCGCCGATCGGGTTCGGACGATCTAAAACGACGAACGACTTGCCGAGATCCGCCGCCGCTTGCATCGCCGAACACATCGCGCTAATATAGGTGTAAAAACGGACGCCGACGTCTTGAATGTCGAAAACGAACACGTCGACGTCGCGCAACATTTCCGGCGTCGGACGGCGGACGTCGCCGTAAAGACTGAAGACCGGAAGGCCCGTTTCGGAGTCTTTGCCGTCGCCAATGTCGCTTTGGTCAAGGACGCCGTAAAGGCCGTGTTCCGGGCTAAAGAGCGTCGTCAGCTCGACTTTCGCGTCTTGCATCGCTTTCGGGATTCGGCGACCGTCGCGCAAAATCCCGGTTTGATTCGTCAAAAGGCCGACTTTGCGCCCCTTGAAGAGCGAATAACCGTCGCGGTCGAGAACGTCGATCCCGGCGAGCGTTCCTTGAACGTCCGACTTTCCGGCGTTCGGCGAGCGATAAACCGATTTCGCGACGAAAGCCTTCGTCGCGGCGGCGTCCGGGCGTTCGCGAATCGCGTCGACGGCGATCGTTCCAATCTTTCCGGCGAGCGAATTGATTCCGCCCTTGCCGTCCGGGTGGAGGCGGTTGCCGAGGAAAACGACGAACAAATCGAAGTCCGGGTCGACCCAAAACGCCGTCCCGGTGAAGCCGCCGTGTCCGAACGCCGACGGCGACATATTGAAACCGCGGTTGCTCGAGTACGGCGAGCGCTTGTCCCAACCGAGCGAACGAATCCCGCGCGGAACCGCTTGCGGCGCCGTCATTTGCGCGAACGTCTCCGGTTTCAAAATTTGAATCGGATTCGCCGGATCGGAAGCCGGAACGTAAGTCCCGCGCCCGGCCAACATCGAACCGAGAATCGACATATCGACCGCCGTCGCGAAAAGTCCCGCGTGTCCGGCGACGCCGTCCATCTCGTAAGCGCGCGGGTCGTGAACGACGCCCTTAATCCAATCGGCGTCGTTCGGCGAACGCTTCTCCGCCGCCGCGCTGCGCTTGCGTTGTTCGGCGTTCGGATTGTAACCGGCGTCGAGCATTCCCAACGGACGGTAAACGTTTTCGCGCATAAACTCGTCTTGCGAAACGCCGGAAATCTTCTCGATCAGGTAGCCGCAAGTAATGAAGCCGACGTCGCTGTACGAGAACTTTTCGCCCGGTTTCGAACGCAAGCCGAGTTTGCAGACGTTCGCCCAAATTTCGTCGCGGTCGAAACCGATGTAATCGTTAATATGGTTGTCCGGCGTCAAGCCCGAAACGTGCGTAACGCAGTCGCGCACCGTAACGTTTTCCTTGCCGTTTTGCGCGAATTCCGGGAAGAACTTCGCGATTTTGTCGTCGTAAGAGAGTTGACCGCGCTCGACCAAAATCGCGATTCCGATCGCCGTCGACGAAACTTTCGTTACCGACGCCAAGTCGTAAAGCGTGTCGGCGGTCGCCTTTTCGACGGTCGGCTCCGTTTGACGGTCGCCGTAAGCGCGCAAAAACGCCAACTTGTTCCCGCGCCCGATCGCGACGACGGCGCCCGGCGTTTGACCGTCGGCGATCGCCTCCTCGACCAGCGCGTCGATTCGGTTCAGCGTCGCGGCGTCCATTTGAACTTCCTCCGGCGCGACGACCGGAAGCGCCGTTTTCGACGGCTCCGCTCCGAAAAGAACGACGGAACCGAAAAGAGCGAACGTCGCGCAAAACGCCGCTAAATAACGAGTTGTTAAAAGTCGCATAAAAACGCTCCTTAAAAAAACGAATGAAAAGAACTCGACGCGTCTCGCCGCCGATAAACGCCGACCGCGCCGAAGTATAAAAAAAACCGAAGCCCCGCCGAACGGCAAAAGCTCCGGTTTTCTATTTTCGTCTCCGAAATTTACGTCGACGCGGCGCTAAGAACCGCGTCAAACGGACTCGAAACGTCTAACGATCAAGCGTATTCCGGACGGTTGACGTTCGGAACGGCGTTCGCTTTAGCCGCTTCGATTCGCTTCGCGATTTCGTCTTCCGACGCGCCGTCGGCGGCGTTCTTGACGAGCGCTTCCGCGTACTCGAATTCCGGCGTTTCGTCCGAATCGTAATCGAACCAAGACGGTTTAAATTCGACGGTCGCGTTCAGGTCGGCCGAAATGTTCGTAACCAACGCGATGATAGCGTCCCAAATGGCGACTTCGCCGCGGCAACGAGTCAAGAGACTCGGTTTCGCGCCCGCTTCTTCGCCGAACGCGTCGGCGCCGTAGGTCGCGCAAAGGAGCGGCATAATTTCTTCGTCGACAATGTCTTGCGCTTCCGGGTTCTTGCGAATGCAGTACGCCCAGTGTTCGATTTCTTCGCAATAACCGCGGCTGACGTCGGTCGCGTAAACGCCTTGGTAACCGATCGCGGAGGAGAGTTTGTCGCCTTCTTCCGAAATGACGACGTCGAGGTTCCCCTTCGAACCGGCGACGCGGGTTTTGTCGTTAATCGCCGAAGTGCGGTAGAGGAGCGCTTCGTTTTCGCGGTCGATTTGGAGCGTGCCCTTCGTGCCGAAGACCGTTTCGCCGTAACCGCCGAAGCCGTTGCCGTTGATCGTGGCGTAGGCGACGGTGATTTTGCGTTGCTTGCCGAGTTCGTCGTTCGGATCGTAATCCGGCGCCGGATATTCGTACAACGCGGCGACGTGGTCGTCGACGTCGCGGTCGAGCGAGTTAAAGAGCGAGCGAGCGCCGGAGGCCGAAACGCTGAGCGGTTGTTGTTTTTTACCGCCGTGCGCCGCCGCGACGAAGATGTTCGCCGCGTCGAGTTGGTGGCTTCCGAGTTCCGCCATCAACCCGCCGCCGGTGCGGTTCCACAAGCGCCAACGAATCAATTCTTCGATCGCCGGACGGTCGTAGGTTTCTTCGCCTTCGGTGCGAACGGTCGCTTGATAGCCGTAATCTTCGGCTTTGCCGTACTTAACGCCGTTCAGCTCGCCGCCGTTGATAAGAACGGCGTCGGAGAGTTGCGCGCGCTTTTGACGGATTTTCTTTTCGAGCGAAGCCAAGTCTTTTTCCGTCGCGGAAACTTCGCGATTGAGGCGTTTGCCTTCGGCGACTTCGGCGGCGGTAACTTCTTCGGCCGGTTTGTTGGTGATTTCGTCGACGCGAGCGCGGTTGCGAACGATCGTCGCTTTCATCGCGTCGGCGGCGTTAACCCAGTCGTTGAGTTCGTTTTCCAACTCGTCGAGTTTGACGTCGACTTCTTTCGAGCCCTTCGGAAGCGGCATTTGCCAGCTGTCGGAACCCGGGAGGTTGCCGCGGTGCCATTGAGCGCGAATGTAGTGCAGATCGCCGAGAACCGTCGAGTTAATGAGGGCTTTCGCGTGATCGTAAAGGACGTTGTAGTGGCGTTGGTGCCCGATCGCGAGGTGCTTTTTGCATTCGTGCGAAACGCGAATCATTTCTTTGCAGTTCGCGACGCTGTGGCCCATCAGCTTTTCGGTCAGAACGTGGCAGCCCGCGCGCATCGCTTTAATCGCGGCCGGAGCGTGCAAGTGCAACGGCAAACCGATGATAACGCCTTCGACGCCGAGTTTTTCCGCGTCTTTCAGGAGGTCGTTGTAGTCGTTGTAGACTTGAACGTATTGACGCGCTTCCTCTTCGGTTTTCCAACCGTATTTTTTCATCAAGCCCGGACGAACCGCCGCGGCGCTCGCGCTGTAGCAGTCGCCGTGGAAGGCGCGGAATTGGTTGTACGGACGAATGTCCGCGATCGCGACGACTTGAATGTATTTCGGGTTGATCCCGCCGATCAAGACGCTCCCTTCGTCGCCGGTTCCGAGAACCGCGACGCGAACCGGTTTGTCGACGACGCCGTATTTGAAGTAATAGGAACCGATTCCCTTGCCCGAGGCCAAGTCGGCGCGCGCCGATTGTTTCAGGAAATCGCGACGAATCAACTTACTGCCGATCGCGGCGAGGAAGTTTTCCTTCCCAATTTCTTTTTGTTCGCTCGTTAAATTCATTATTCAACCTAAACTATATTCTAACCGTCGTCGGCGACGCGCTGAAACCGGCGTCGCGACGGCGTAATTTTTCGAAACGATTCGTCGGCTCGCCAAGCCGAACCGACGAGACCCGCTTTCGCGCCGCGCTCCCGAAAAAGTCGAGAGCGCGGAGGGGCGAAAAGAATCAAGCCAACTTGTATTTGTCTTGGTCGAGGTTCGGGACTTGGCCTTTCAAGGCGTCGTCGAGATCGCCTTCCGGCGTTTCGTCGTTGTCCGGATCGAACCAAGATTCCTTGAACGTAACGCTTTCGCCCTTGTCGGCGGCGATGTTGGTAACGAGCGCGATAACGGCGTCGCCGAGCGCGATGCGCGGATTGCAACGCGGTTGAATCGCCGGGTCGGTCGCGTTCGGGTTGTTTTGGCAGCACCAAGCCCAGTGTTCGATTTGTTCTTTGTAACCGCGGCTGACGGCGGGGCCGGCCGGGCCGGTCGCGGCGACCGCTTTTTGAGCCGGGGCGCTCGCTTGGGTGTCGAGCGCGGCGGCGCCGGCGGCTTTCTTTTCAACCTTGCTGGTCGACGGGCCGCGCAGGAGTTGCGAGTCTTGTTCGCGTTCGAGAACGATCGTGCCCTTGGTGCCGTAAACGATTTCGCCGTAACCGCCGAAGCCGTTGCCGTTGATCGTCGAGTATTGGACGGTGATCGTGCGTTTGCGACCGGCCAAGGTGTTCGGATCGTAGTTCGGCGCCGGGAATTCGACGAGCGTCGTGATGTGGTCTTGAACTTCGCGGTCGAGACCGAACAGGTTGCGGTTCGCCGAAACGTGAACGCGGAGCGGGTGGACTTTGCCGCCGTCCGGAAGCGCGTTCGGGTCTTCGCCGCGGAGGGCCGCCGCGCGACGGTTCGAAGCCGCGAGGAAGATCGAGGCCGCGTCGAGTTGGTGGCTCCCGAGTTCGACCATCAGGCCGCCGCCGGTGCGCTTCCAAAGACGCCAACGAATCAGTTCTTCCGTGCTGGGGCGACGATATTCGCGACCGGCGCCGCCGACCGTCATATCTTGATAACCGAGCGCTTCCGGCGAATGCAGGTCGACGAGGCCCTTGTACTTCGCGCCTTCTTCGAGCATCAACGCGTCGTCGAGTTGCGCTTGCTTTTGCGCGACCTTTTTGCGCCAAGTTTCGATTTCGACGCCGCGAGCTTCGTTCATTTGCGCGGTCCAGTCGGCGAGTTCTTCGGCCAACTTGTTCGCTTGCGGGTCTTCCGGTTTGAACGCGGCCGGCATCGGCATTTGCCAGCTGTCGGCGCCCGGCGAGTTGCCGCGGTGCCATTGAGCGCGGATGTAGTGAATATCGCCGAGGAGACCGCGTTCGATTTGGTCGGTCGCTTCGTGATACAGGATGTTGTAGTGGCGTTGGTGCCCGATCGCGAGGTGTTTGTGGAACTTCTTCGCGGCGCGCGCCATTTCTTTACACTCGATGATCGAGTGGCCCATCAGCTTTTCGCAGAGGACGTGCAGGCCGAGGCTCATCGCTTGAACCGACGCTTTCGCGTGCAGGTGGAGCGGCAAGCCGATAATGACCGCCTCGACGCCGAGTTTCTTCGCGTCTTTGAGGAGTTCTTCGTAAGGGCCGTAAACTTTGACGTGTTTGCGCGCTTCGTCTTCGGTCTTCCAACCGTATTTTTCCATCAAACCCGGACGGGCGGCGAAAGCGACGTCGCCGTAACGGTCGCCGTGGAAGGCGCGGTGTTGGTTGTACGGGCGAACGTCGGCGAACGCGACGATTTGCACGTATTCCGGGTTGCAGGCGCCGAGGAGAACGCTCCCTTCGTCGCCGACGCCAAGGATCGCGACGCGCAACGGTCGCGGATGCGTCTTCGAATACCCGTAATAAAACGCCCCGACGCTAGCCGCCGGAACGGCGGCCGCAAGCGCGCCCGCTTTCAGAAAATTACGTCGCGAGCAACCGTTGGAAGCCGCTTCTTTCTTACCGAGCGTTACTTTCTTTTCACTCATCGTTTTATATTTCCTTAGTATACGTTGCCGAACGGTCGACGGTCTTATGAACCGACGTTCGGGTCGGCGTGTTCTCTATTCTCGGTTATCGGTCAGTTGCAGCTCTCAACTTGCAAAACTTCCGGAATCGGATCGTTTTCGATTCCAAAGTAGCGGTACAGGTTTTGACCGACGCAATTCCAAAGGAACCAGTCGAGCCCGCCCCAACGTCCGGCCGGAAGCGAAGCCAAAACCAAAAGAACGACGAGTTCGATCGTGTCCTTATTGAAAACCATCGAGTGCCCGACGACTTCCGGCGGATACGGGTAGACGGTCGGCCACGGGAACTGCGAAAGCACGACGTTGATCATAAACAACGCGCCGCCGAGGCAAGCCAAGCGAGTGCAGAGACCGAGCATCAAGCAGAGCCCGATCGCCGTCAAGCCGAGCGTAACCGCCAAGTCGAGCGCGCCCATCGTCGTCGGAACGGCGATTCCCTTCAAGCACGGAATCTTCGCGACGGCGGCCATAATCGCCGAATTGTTCGCGCCGTAAGCGATCGGGGTCAGTTCGCCCTTCGCTTTTTGTTCCGGGCTCAAAACGCTCCAGAGCGCGAGTTGCATATTTTCGCCCATCGCGACCGGCGCGTCGGCAAATTTTTCGCCTTCTTTGCGATACTTCATTTGCGCGTCCCAATCGCGAATGCGTTGGTATTCGGCGTCGTTCTTCGACTTCGCGAGAGCTTCTTCAAAACGACGTTTGCTCGCGACAAAACCGCGGAAATCTTCGCGATTTTCCAACGTGTATTCGCGGAGCGAGAGAACGTATTGATTGAAAATGGCGCGAGCGGCTTTGCGTTGGTTGCGCAACTTCAAAATTTCGGGATCGACGGCTTCGGGATTGTCGATTTCCGGATTGTCCAAGCCGTATTTCTTCTCGAAACTCATATAATAGTCGTACCACTCCGTTTCGATAACGGGAAGCGTCCAACCGATGCGTTCTTGCTCGTTGGTTTCCCCGTTCTTCACGACGCGATAAACTTCCGCCATTTGAATACGTTCTTCGCCGCCGAGGTCGGGAAGGAACATATAATACAGGCCTTTCGTCGGGCCCTTGGCCATACCAAGGAAACCTTTCGCCGAAAAACCGTTCGACTTATCCATCTTCCATAGACCTTCGTAAAGGAAATGGCAGCCGACGCCGACGCGCAGCAACACGATCAAAGCGACCACAACCGCCGCGTAGCGGCAACAAGACTTTGTCTTACCCAAGAGACGCCTCCTCTCGACCGTTTTGGGCGCCGCGCGGAGCGTTCGCCTTATTTTCGGTCCGTTTTTATTGTTAGTTATATCTGTTTCGCTTGTTTTAATAAAAATCCGTATCGAAGCGACGGCGTTCGGTTGAAACCGCCGGAAAATTTTA
>JAGBDD010000096.1 GCA_017937685.1 Thermoguttaceae bacterium
CGCGTTGCGCCAATTCCTCGCCGCCGCGAACAAAATCGCCGCGCAACGCAAAAACCTGCAAACCGCGAAAGGTCGCTTGCGCTCCATTCAAGACGAGAACGTAACGTCCGACGCCGGGACGCTTTACGACGAATACTGGGGCTACGTCGACGAAGACGAGTTCGACGAGGCGTAACCGCGCCTTGCTCCCGTGAATCGATTTTAAGCGACGCGTTGTAAAAGGCAACGACGCCAAGTCGCTCCAACCGCAAGCGTCGGGGAGCAAGTCGCCCAAACAACCGCGCTAATGGAGAAGGTTTTAAGACGATAAACGGCAACGGATTAAGGAGGAAGAAATGAACGCCGAAAAGCCTTTTTCGCTGGAAAATTTCGACGAGTTTCAATTGGAAATCGTCCGGCGCCCGATCGAAGAGATTGCCGCGTTTTATCGAGAACACGTCAAGCGCGTTTCCTGCGTCGCACTTCCGCCCGAAGCGCTTGCGGAGGCCTTCGAGGAATTGTATCCCGCCGACTACAGACAAAAAATGACGATAAGATACGGTTTCTCGCCGGTTAGCGCGCCCGACGTTTCCGTCTCTTTCACGCCGCGCAGTAACGGACTAGTGTTGCGAGCCGGCGGGGCGAGAACCGGCAAAACGTCGGTTTTTAACTTGCGTTACGCGAAGTCGAACGGCTATATTTGCGAATTGCGCGAAGATGAAGAATCGTGGCGCGACTCCAAATTATTGCGTTTAGTGCGCGTTATGTACGACGGTCGCAACGTTTTTTGGCAGGAGGGCGAGCCGTATCCGTTCGAGCGCGTCGAGCAGTACTCCGGCCGTAAAATCAAGCGCCGATTTACTTTAACCGACGCGCTCGACTATTTGACGCAACTTGGTTTTCCCGTCCGCGACGCGGATTTTCTGAAACCGGCGGGACGGCTGTATCGTTGGCAAGACGACCGAGCGATCGCCTGGCAACAACGCTACGAGGCGTCGTTAGCGGCGAAAGAGGCCGAACGGCGCCGGTTCGCGACCTCGCCGGAGGGGAAACTCAAAAGCGCTTTGACGCGCCGCGTCGAAAAACTGTTCGCGCAAATGTTGGAGCCGCTTGGGTTTAAACGAGACAAAGACGACGCGCAAACTTGGACGCGAAGGGCGGAAATCTTGCGTCATACCTGTTGGTTTAGCGACGTCGACGGCGAGTTGAGCGTCTACTGCGGTTGCGGGCCCGTTTCGAGTTTCGCTTGCTGGGCGAACGCTCCGAGCGACGCGGCGTCGCAAAGGAAGTTGAAGCGTTTTTGGAAGGGCCTGCGCGACGAAGAGGAAGAAGGCTGGGCGTCGCGCGGCGAACGTAAGTCGTGGAACGGCTTGCCGAAAAGCGAAGCGGAAGTCGACGCGATTTTAACCGACGTCGCAAAATTTTTGCGCGATACGGCGTCGCCGTTTTTCCGTCGATTCGCGACGGCCGCCGACTTCCTGCGCGAGTACGACGAAGGGCTTATCGACAAAAATTTCTTCGACGTCGACGAGGAATTTTGGCAAGACTTTTACCTTGCGCTAACGCGTTTTCACGTCGGCGCTTACGAAGAGGCCGCGTCGACGTTCGAAGCGGCGGTCGAGCGCGTCGAAAGGAGCCCGAAAGGCGTTAAAAAGGGGATGGAACTCGCCGTCGAAGCCGCGCGAATCGCCGCCGACTGCATACGACGCCGCGCCGATTTTGATTGACGTAATGTAATTATAACGGGAAAAAAAGAAAGAAATTTCGACCTTGGAATAAGTTGCGCCAAAATGTAGCGATATTAACGTAAAACGAGGAACGTCGCCGATGAAACGTATTGTCGCGCAAGAACTTGACCCTTCACCGATATGGCCTCATACCTTGAAATATCATCCGGTTTCGGGCGCTTTGATCGCAACGGGCGCCGTTCCAGGCGAGGAAGGAGGACATTATGTCGCCGTTTGGACGGAGAAAACGTCGAAGCCGACGCAATATTATAAGCGCGAGCGCCCCTGCGACGAAGGAACGGAGTTCGCGTTTTCTTGCGACGGCAAATTGGCGGCGATCGCGTCGGCTTGTAAAGGCGATAAAATATGTGTTTACGACGCAACGACGTTCGCGCTGTTGAAGACCGTTCCTCTGTTCCAACCGCCTTACAAAAAGACGCCTTCCGGAGTAACCGTCAAGTCGTGCTGGATTTCCGCCGAGCCCGTTTTTTCGCCCGAGAAAACGCGGGAAACGTCGCTCATAATTCCCGACGCCTCCGGTTATTTAAGGTTATGCAATGTCGCGACGGGACAAGTCAAAGAATACATCGGGTTGCGTAACGGGACGATGATAAATTTCTTTGCGTTCCTTACGTTAAATAACGATGCCTTGTCGCAAGCGAACGACGCGTCGGGCGGCGTTCCTAACCGTTGGATTGTCGGCGGCGTCGACCGTTTGAGCGTCGGAGGGCCCGAGTCGAACGCGGCGACGACGTATTTTTTCAAAGACGATATGTCTTGGGAACACGTATGGTTAGGAAAACGACGTCGCGTCCTAAGCGTCGCGGCGCGAGGGCCGAAGGAGGGGCGAGGCAAAATCGTTATTCGGCCCGAAACCTTGGACGGCCCGCGCGAAGAATCCTTTCAGAAGATTCCCGGAACGGTCGCCTTCTTGCGTTATTCCGAGCGCGACGATTTGGTCGCAATGGCCCTAACCGGCGGCAGTATATTGCTTTGGGACGTAAAAACGCGTTCTCTTTTCGGCAAAATTCCAAGCGGCGGCGACCTTATTCGGGCGATGGAGTTTTCGCCCGTCGAATCGTCGCTGACTGTTTTATACGCGAACAACCGAATTATCGATTATAAGTACGACGTCTCTTGATAAACGGAACCGACGCAATTAAAGGGGATACGTCGCGTTGCGAGAGTTGGGCGGAATTTGGGACGCTCCATCGCGTTGGGATTTTATCGCGGCGGCTTCCAAAAACGTTTAGCGTTGTCAAAAAAATTGAATTTCGGAAGAGCGACCGCGCCGTCTCGATTTAGGAGATAGTAGACGGCGCTTCTTCGGCGCCTCGACGAAAATTTTGCCAAAAGCGCTCCTGTTTTGCCCTCAAACGCCCCTGATAAGAAGAAAAACGGCGCGACCGGGCGACATTCGGCAAGAAAGCGGCGTCGAAAAACGCGTCGGCGACTTGGAATTATCCGTCATGTTTGGATTTAATCGAAGAGGAGTTAAGCAACATAATTAACGCTCCTGAAAGCGATTACGACCCGGAAGACCCATTTTTCGACGAAAACGAACCGACGCCGTTTGAACGGGGATACGAGAAAATTTTAGCGATTATAAAAGCGGCGAAAGAGGGAGAAGAACGCTTGTACGAGTATGTTCGCCGACAAGCGGAGTTTCTCGGAATTATAGGGAAGCACGCCCGGGGGTTGTTTGAGATTTCGGCGTTACTGTTTGAAATTACTAGACTTCTGGATTCTGTTAAGATTAAAAAGGCACGTGAAAACGCCCTTCTGCTAGATATTTCGGCGCTGCGAGAGGGTTCGCAAGCGTCTTTCTTGACCTGCTCTCTGCCGCCCCCTCCGTCGCCGTTTCGGTCGCTCGCCAAACAGGCGCGAGAACGATTTTGATAACGCAACGTTCAGCGGAGCGCCGCAAAATTTGCGCGACTCAAAAAAAATCAAAATTTTTTCGCGAAAAAATTTTTAAGGCGAAGCCGCTTTTTTTTGACCAAGCGGAAATTTTGTAGAGCGGAGCGAGCCGCGCCCGGGCGACCGAAACGGAGACGGAGGGGGCCCCCCTCTGTTGTTGGCGAGGGAGCGGAAAACCGGCAAGCGCGAACCGCCGAACCGCTCCGCGCCGCCTTCGGGTCGAATTGGAAAGAAGAATTTCGAGAGGTTTTAAACCTGTTCAAAGGTAAGACAATGAGAAAAGGCAATAAGATTTTCGAGACGCTCGACGAAAACTTCGAGCGTAAGAACTCCATCGTTTTCAAGGGTTACGTCAAGCCGAACGAAGAAGCGGCGTTAGACGAACTGTTCGCGATTCCACAATCGGTCGCGTCTTCCCTGTTGGACGGAATGCAAAATTTGTCTTCCGAGACCGGCGCGGCGGGGGCCCCCCGCGAGCGCGTTAGTCGTCTTCGCGGGGGTGCGTCCGCGTCGGGAGTCGGCGGCTCTTGCCCCCCGACAACTAACAGGGGGGCTTCTAAACGTATTACCTCGACCTTTACACCTTCATACCCCGACGGCTCGACTCGCGACGGTTCCGCGAAACGTCCCGGAGCGGAGTTTAACGACTTTTCTAACGTCTATTATTACGGCGGTTACGACGGCGGCTGTGAAGTCGGCTACTTCGGAAAATGGGAAGACCCGGAATCGAGCGTTTCGTTTTACAACCTTTTGAAGCCTCAACTGGCCGCCTTGAAGGAGCAAGCGACGAAGAGCGAAGGCGAAGCGCTCGCGGTTATCAACCTCGGCGGCGTCGATTTTGTCGTCGGCCCGCGCGGTTCCGGCGGTCGCGGTTGCACCTACGCTTATATCCTTAAAGGCGAAGGGTTTACGTTGCTTATACACGAGAACCCAAACGGCGGGATTCAACCGGTTCGCGTTCATTTCGGCTTTTCGGCGTTGCACGACAAGAACTTTTTCGCCGAGGTCGAGCGCGTTGAAAAAATCTTAACGGATATTGGTTTTGAAATCGAACGTTCGGTTATAAGTCGCGTCGATTTGCAGGTTACGCTGACCGTCGACCCTCAAATTCTATTTACGGCAATCCGTAACGGTCAAGCGGTAACGTCGGCGCGTACTTTTAGCGACAACGGCAAAAACGGACGCTTGGAGACGATGACCTTCGGAAAAGATACGCAAATTTGTATTTACGATAAGGCGCAAGAGCTTCTAGACAAACAAGATACGGAGAAGACGGCGGCGGTCGTCTCGAAATTTCCCGACGGCTTTTCTCATCTTACCCGCGTCGAGTATCGTTTGCGTCGCGACGCGTTGAAGAATTTGGAAATCCATTCGTTGCAAGACTTAAAAGAGCGAGAAGCCGACTTGCTCGATCATCTTACGGGCCGCTGGTTCCGGATTCTGAATTGTCGACCGACGAAGGGCAACGAAACGCGTTACAAGGCGCACCCGGTTTGGAAGCTCGTAACTTACGCCTTTAAAACGGTTTTCGACGAACAAAACAACGTCGACGAAGGCGACAAAAAGAAGCGAGGACGCCGCGACCCGAACGTCGTTCGCTGCGAACCGGAGGAACTTAAAAGTCAAGCGGTCGGCGTTTTGGCGAGTTACTTAGCGCGAAAATACGGCGGTAAAAACGATATAAACGAGGTGAGGCGCTACTTATTGGAGCTTGTGGAACTCAATTTGCCGCAAATATTTAAGAAGATGAATTATCGAGCGCGCAAGACGGAGCTTGAAAAGGGCGTATACGTCGAGTCGTCGGACTCGCTCGCCGAGATGGCGGAAACTTCGGGCGGTTTCGGTTTCGACGATTGCGGCGGCGGTCGGTCGAGCGTTTTGGATTGGCTGAAAGGGTCGGTCGTCGCGAACCCGGCAAAGCGGCTTCCGACGTTGTTTCCGACTCCCGATCCCGCGCCGGTTCCATTTTAGTAAGCTATGGACTGGCAACAGATAAAGAAGCGCGTTTCGCTCGTCGAGATACCTGGAATGGAGCCTTTCGACGTTCGCGACAAGATGGCGCAATATATGGCGACTATCGCCGAAAATCGACGCCGCTTCGCCGAACGCAAGCCGCGCTATTTGAACGGTCTGCCGGTCGACGAACCGGACGACGAAGACGCGCCCTTGTACCCGCCGCCCCTTCCGCCAATACGCCGGAAGCGTCGACCGCCCGCGACGTTGTTCGATTGGAACGATTTTTGAAAAAAATCTAGCGTCTTGCGAAACGCCCGCTTGACGGATAGGATTTTATCGGGTATTATGTGGTTTGGGTTGCTATCGCGCATTATGGAAGCGCTGAAATAGTAGATGAAATTAGTAGTGATAGTGAATAAGAAAAATTTGAAAACGAAGTAGCTAAAATAATAAAATGACGGTAAAGAAGAGAAAAAATAAAATCTCCATTTCCGTGACGATAGACCCAATTTCGTATAAACGCGCTAGAAAACTTGTCGACGCAGGGAAACGTGAAAACGTTTCGCGAATTGTTGACGAGTGCTTGAGCGGCTATTTGCACATTATCGAAGCGAATTGTGGAAGTAAGTTTGTTCCAGCGGAAAACAAACGAAGTTTCACGGAAGCTATTATCGCGATGATAAAAGCGGTAACGGACGCCGATTTGCTCGGCGAAACGCTCGCGCTTTGTTACGACAAAAAGCTGGTTCAAGAGCAAGTCAAGAAATTAGGCGAATTTTGTCAAAATCGTTACGGCGAAGACGGCGAAGAAGACAACGACGAGGATATTAGCGCGGAGGAAGAGGAAATAGAGTTGAAATAGAAGAAAGTATTGCAATAGGCGTAAATTATGGCTTGGCTTTGCAAAGTGGAAAATTCTTATCGTATCCGTTTTCAGATGAACGGAAAAACGAAAGATTTAAGATTTTCGAAAAATAAGTATTCGCGCGAGGACGTTAACGATTTGCGCGTGTTGATTGAAGGTTTGGTCAACGCGAGAAAATTGGGAAAACGTCCGGACGGGGCGACGTGCGAACGTTTAACGAAAATCGCGCCGGAAATTGCGCGCAAACTTGTTAAGGCCGATTTGGTCGACCCGGCTTTAATAGGCGTTTCGACGTTGACGCTCGGCGAACTTTGCGACCTCTACAACCGCAATCGTCTTCATTTGAAAGAGCGAACGCGAGATCACGACCAAACAATCATTAGGAAACTTTGCCGATTTTTCCCAAAGGATACGGAAATCGCGCAAATTACGCCTTTGGACGCGGAAAGTTTTTGCGCTTGGCTTCGTCGTCCGATTGCGGAAGGCGGTTGCGGAAATTCGGAGTCGACGTTTTCGCGCGAACTGAAAGCGTATCGCGGAATTTTCCGAAAGGCGGTGAAAGGAAAGTTTATTCAAGAAAACCCGTTCGACGATATTAAAGGCGGAAAAGTCGTCGACGAGAGTCGGAAGAAGTACATTCCGGCGGCTCGAATTGAAGCGATTTTGGAGCGTTTAACCGAACCGAAGGACGCGGAACTTCGTTTCGCCGTCGCGTTGGCTCGGTTCGCCGGGTTGCGTATGCCGTCGGAAATTAAAGATTTGACGTTTGAGAGTTTCGACTTCGAAACCGGCTATCTTCATATCTGCGAAGACACCAAAACGGGGGCGCGTCGCGTTCCGCTCTTTACGGGCGTTCGTCGCGAGTTTGAGCGTTTCCGGGCGACGGGCGCGGCGGAAGAAGGTTTCGTCTTTCCGAAATTGCGCCAACGTCGCAATATGGGAACGACGTTTCGCAAACGACTTCAAAAAATGGGCGACGAAGGTTGGCCTAAAATTTTCGTCAATCTTCGCGCGTCGTTGATTACCGATTTGGTCGTTTTGGGCGTCGACCAGATGACCGTGTCCGCTTGGGTCGGGAACTCGGAAGAGGTGCGCCAAATTCATTACCTTTTGCAACGCGAGGAAGACGAACGCCGAGCGATCGCCGCGATTCTAGAAGCGGAAGGCGGCGCCTCTCCGTTGGGGCTTGACGAAAATTTTGCCCAAAAGCGCCCCCGATTTTGCCCCCAAAACGCCCCCGAACAGACGAAAAACGGCGCGAACGGGACGACGGCGAACGTTTGGGCTGACGGCGCCGACCGGGCGACATTCGGCAAGAAAGCGGCGTCGAAAAACGCGTCGTCGACTTGGAATTATCGGTCGTGTTTGGATTTTATTGAAGACGAATTAGAAGATATAGCTTGCGCTTCTACAAACATTTACGACGAGGAAGACCCGTTTTTCGACGAAGACGAACCGACTCCGTTTGAACGAGGATACGGAAGAATTCTTGCCGTTATCAGAGCGGCGAAAGAGGGGGAAGAACGCTTGCGCGAGTACGTTCGCCAACAAGCGGAATTTCTCGGAATTACGGGGAAGCACGCCCGGGGGGAATCGAACCCTCAACCTGCGGATTAGAAGTCCGCTGCTCTATCCAATTGAGCTACGGGCGCGGCGTCGAACGACGAAACGTGCGACCGCGTTAACACGAAGAGGGCGCGTTTCGTCAGTTCTTCAATAAATCTTTTTTATTTTAACGCGTTTCGACGTTTCGACAAGGGGGAGCGCGGCGATTTTAACGTTTTTCGTCCGCTTACCCGTCTGAAAACGAACCGCGTTTTGCGGAAATAGCGTCGTTAAAATTTGCGCAACTTTTGCAAAGCGCCGCGTTTGTTCCTCGGAAAGCGGTAAACGTTAACGTTAGGGAGGCGACGGCGGCTAATTATTGCGCGGAAAGGCGACGGCTCTTAAAACTTTAACGTCGTTAAAGTTTGCTTAGTTTTTGCAAAACGCCGCGTTTGTCCCTCGGAAAGCGGCGAACCTTAACGTTTGGGAGACGACGGCGGCTAATTATTGCGCGGAAAGGCGACGGCTCTTAAAACTTTAACGTCGTTAAAATTTGCGCGACTTTCGCAGTGCGCCGCGTTTGGCGAGAGGATTCGAACAAACGCGACGCTCGAATTGCGTAATCTACGCAATTTTTCTAAATTAACGCGTCCACTCGAATTTGTCGAGAATGTACGGCGCCAAGCCTTCCAAGTCCGGATCGGCGCCGATTCCCGGCTCGTCCCAAAGTTCGACGGCGCGGTACGGACGCGGCGGCTCATTAGCTTCCGCGTCGAGCGTCGGCGTTACCTCGACCGCGGGGAGCGGAGCGACCGGGTCGAACGTCAAAATTTCGTCCAAACGCTGATAGTCGGTCGGCAAAACGAAGTTCGATGTCGACGCGAGCGCCGCCAAATGACGGTAACCGAGCGACGACTGAAGGTCGAAACCGGCGTAACAGGTAATTTCCTTCGACGCAGCGAAGTCCGCGATGCGGCGCGCTTCCCAGTGCCCGCCGACGCGACCCGGTTTCAGGCAGACGACGCGGCACGCCTCCAAGTCGAACGCCATCGCCGCGTCTTCGATCGACTCGATCGATTCGTCCAAGCAAATCGGCGTCCGCGTCGCGTCTTTCAACATCGCGTGCGCGACGAAATCCTTCGCCGCCAACGGTTGCTCGACGCAGTTCAGGAAGAAGTCGTCCATTCGGTACAGGGTGTCCGAGTGTTTTTCGAAGTCGAGACCGCCTTCCACGTCGACTTGGAGTTGCAACCAAGACGGCGTGTCGAGCCGCGCGAAATTGAGAATTTGCACGTTCCAGCCCGGACGGATTTTCAACGTCAGGCGGACGAAGTTTTCGTCGGTCGCGCGCTTCAATTCGTTGAAAAATTCGTCTTCTTCGATGAAGCGGTCGAACGTCAAGCCGACTTTCAACGGTTTTTTCTCGCCGCCGAGCGTTTTCCAAAGCGGTTCGCCGCGGAGTCGAGCGTTCAAGTCTTGCCAAGCCGTTTCGGCGACGCCGCGCGCTTGACGGTTCCCCTTAATCGACGCGAAAATATCGGCGAACGATTCGGCGCGGTCGACGTATTGCGCTTCCGTCAACAGCGGAAGGATCACGTCGCGGGCGGTCAGATAAGTCGCGCCGCTCCATTGTTCGGTCAAGATCGGGGAGTTGCCCGGAGCGACTTCGCCCCAACCGGAGACGCCGTCGCTTTCGATGCGGAAAAGAACCGTTTCGCAAAATTCCGTCGGAGCGTTCGAGACGCGAAGCGGTTTTTTTAACGGGAGACGAACCAAATAACCTTCTAAACGGTCGAAACGCATCGACGAAAACTCCAAAACGTTGCGGAAATTGTTTAACGGCGTTGAAAAGACGGCGAAAAACGTCCGATATTGGTCGATTCGAACGCCCGAACGCCGGAACCGTTCCTATTTTACCAAACGGGGCGGGCGATTGCAAGGAGCTTTTTTCGTTTCGGCGCGATTTTCTCCTATTTCGCCGTCGCGCAACTCGAACGTCGACGCGAAATAACGGTCGACGTTGGGAACGGAGCGGAAAAGAGGGACGGCTCGCGTCTTGCGGCGTCGACGAAATTGCGATATAATAAAGGGGCGTTTGCGCGACTTGGTTCGCCGTCGAAAGCGCCCTTACATTAATATAACGTCAAAATTTCGGAATTTCGGAGAACGACGAACGATGCAACCGACCCTTTTCGACGACGAACGGCCCGTTTGGGAGACGGTCGAGAACGAGCGCGAAATCTTGATCGCCGAAGTCGCGTTTCCGGACGGGCCGGACGGAACGTTCGATTACAAGGTTCCGGAGCGGCTCGAAGAGCGGGTCGTTCCGGGCGTTCGCGTTTCGGTTCCGCTCGGAACGCGGAATCGACCGGTTTGCGCTTATTGCGTCGGCGTCGAGCGGCGACTCGAACGCGAAAAGCGTCCGGCGTTGGGGGAAAAGAGCGCGAGTAAGGGAAACGGGCAAACTGGGAAGGACGGCGCGACCGACGAAAAGAAGCGGTTTCGTTTGAAGGAAGTCGCGTCGGTCGTCGACGCGGAGCCGCTCCTTTCGCCGAAAATGTTGGAGTTGGCCCGTTGGCTCGCGAAGCGGTATCTTTGCCCGCTCGGGACGACGTTGGAAGGGATTCTTCCCGCCGGAGTGCGCGACGCGGCGACCGGAACCCGCCTCACGACCGTTTTGACGCTCGCTCCCGACTTCGAAGCGCGCTTGGCGAAGGTCGACGCGGCGAAAAAAAAGCGGCAAATCGACCTTTTAACGCCGAAACAACGGTTCGTTCTCGAAACGCTCCGCCAACTGGAAGACCCGCCGACCGTCGCCGAGTTGGCCCGTTGCGCGAAATGCTCGACCGTTCCGATTCTCGCGCTCAAAAATCTCGGAATCTTCCAAACGAAACGCGTCCGCCGAACGAGCCGCTTCCTCGACGAAGCCCTCGCGACCGATAAAAAGGGGGAAAACGGCGATTACGACGGCGCTCGGCTGACCCTTACCGACGATCAACAAAAGGCGCTCGACCGGATTTTGACGGCGCTGCGCGAGGAACAAGCGCCGACGTTCCTCCTGCGCGGCGCGACCGGAAGCGGCAAAACGGAAGTTTATATCCGCGCTATCGAGGAGGTCGTCTCGTACCGCAAGCAGGCGATCGTTCTTGTTCCGGAAATCAGTTTGACGCCGCAGACGGTCGGGCGGTTCCGCGAGCGATTCGGCGACGTCGCGGTGTTGCACAGCCGATTGACCGACGTCGAGCGGAAGGCCGAATGGGAGAAGATCGCGAGCGGACGGGCGCGGGTCGTCGTCGGAGCGCGGAGCGCCGTCTTCGCGCCGGTTCCGCGACTCGGGCTGATCGTTATCGACGAGGAACACGAGACGTCGTTCAAACAGGACGTCGCGCCGCGCTATCACGCTCGGGTCGTCGCTCGATTTCGAGCCGACCAAGAGAACGTTCCGCTCCTGCTCGGCTCCGCGACGCCGTCCCTTGAAAGTTGGCGAAACGCGCAAATGAGGCGGTACGAGCTGTTGACGCTTCCGCGCCGGGTTTGCGAGCGTCCGCTCCCGCCGGTTCACATCGTCGATATGCGCAGCCGCGTCGCGACCGGTTTCGCTCGCGGCTCCATCTGCCAACGCCTCTTCAAGGAGATGACCGACGCGCTCGACGCCGACCCGACGAACCAAGTTGTTTTGCTCTTGAACCGACGCGGGTTTTCGACCCATATCCAGTGTCCGAGTTGCGGCGAAACGCTAAAATGTCCCGAGTGCGACGTCGCGCTGACGCATCATATAACGCAACAGATCGCGCTTTGTCATTACTGCGATTATCAAATTCCGGCGCCGAACGCTTGTCCTTATTGCGGTTTCGCCGGGATTAAATACGGCGGTTTCGGGACGCAAAAGCTCGAGCGGGAGTTGGCGGCGCGTTTTCCGGACGTTCCGATTTTGCGGATGGACGCCGACACGACGCAAGCTCGCGACGCGCACGAACGGGCGCTCGGCGCGTTTCGGCGCGGCGAATACCGGATTTTGCTCGGAACGCAGATGATCGCCAAGGGGCTCGACTTCCCGAACGTCGTCTTGGTCGGAATTATCAACGCGGACGCGGCGTTGCACTTGCCCGATTTTCGGGCGTCGGAGCGAACGTTTTACTTGATCGTTCAAGCGTCGGGGCGGGCCGGGCGCGGCGAGAAAGAGGGGAAAGTCGTCGTGCAAACGTACAACCCGGAACATCCGGCGATTCGCGCCGCAATGGCCGCCGACTATCTCGGGTTCGCTCGCGAAGAGTTGGCCGAGCGCCGGAAATTCGCGTATCCGCCTTTCTTTTCGGCGATTCGGTTCGTCGTTCGCGGCCCGGACGAACGGGAAACGGCGGAGTTCGCGAAGACGTTGGGAGCGGAACTCCGCGCCGCCTGTCGCGCCGTTAACGAGGAACTCGGCTTCGTTCCGCCGGAGCGTCGGGCGCCGTCGACCGACGACGAAGACGCCGAGCGGACGAGCCGCGACGCGGCGGGACGGAATATTGTAACGCAAGAACCGCGCCGCCGACCCCCGCTGTTGGCGAAAACGTTGGGCCCGGCTCCCGCGCCTTTTGCAAAATTGCGCGGCGAATACCGGTTTCATCTGCAAACGATCGGCTCGCCCGGCGAACTTTTACGCGAAGCGGCGCGCCGCGTCGTCGATTCGAAACCGAAAGCGCCGCGCGACGTGCGTTGGATCGTCGACGTCGACCCGCTCGAAATGCTTTGACGGCGGGAAAGAAATCTTTCGACGCTAGCGTGTTAAACTTGGGGGAATGGGTGAAACGCGGCGTTTGAAGAAGGTCGGTTAAGCGGGGAGATTTTGCGGGCGTCGGCGCGGCGCGCGAACGTGAAATATCGAAAAAATACGACTCGTTCTTGTTCGACGGGCAAAATTCGTCTTGACGTCTTCGACGCGTTTTTTTATGATGTTTGACGAAAAGAGGGGGGAAAGACGCGGAGACGAAGGACGAAAAAACGAGCGCAAGAACCGTTCGCGTCCGCAAAGTCTTTGCGTCTTGCCAAGTTTAACGCGACGCGCGGCGCAGGGGGCCAAGCGAACGGTTGGGCGCGAAAAAAATTTGAAAAAATTTGAGAAATTTGCCCCAAAACCCGAACCGCGGCGTCAAGTTGGCGATATAATTGCGTATAATAAAAAGACGGCGCAAATTTGCGCGCCGAATTTTTGAATTTGTCGGTTTTGGCCGACGCAACGACGAAGGATTTTTGCAGATGTCGATTCAACCTAGAAACGGAACGCCGATTTCGTTGGCCGTCTTGCTCGAAGGGGAAAACGTCGCGCCTTACCGCGAGACGCCGATCGCCTCTTGCGGCGACGCCGCGAGCGAAACGTTTCGCAACGGGCTCTTCGTCTGTCGAGAATCCGACGAAAAGGCGGCGTTCGACGCGATAACGACCGCCGCCGCCAACGGCGCGGTCGCCGCCGTCGTCGCGAAAGGCGAATGGGAAGCGAAGTTAACGAACGCGCTTGAAAAAAGCGGCGTCGCGACGGAGGACGGCGCGTTTCAAGTCGTTTTCGTCGACGATCCGCGTTCCGTTTGGGCGCGGACTTGCCAAGCGTTCCAAGATTTTCCGGCGCGCAAATTGAAAACGATCGCCGTTACCGGAACCGCCGGAAAAACGTCGGCGTCGTATATTATCGGCGGAATGTTGGCCGAAGCCGGGCGTTCGGTCGGGTTGATCGGTTCGCTCGGCGTGTACGACGGGAAAAAATTGGCGCCGCTGAGCGAAACGACGCCGGAGCCCGCCGCGTTGGCCGAGTTGCTGGCGCGAATGGTCGACAACGGTTGCAGTTGCGCGATTATCGAAGCGTCGTCGGTCGCGTTGGCCGAGCGTCGGCTCGAAGGCGTCGAGTTCGACGCGGTGTGCTTGACGAATCTGCGCCGCGACCACCTCGACTATCACCGCACCGTCGACCAATATCGTCGCGTGAAAATGCGGATTTTCGATTACTTGAAGAAAGACGCGATCGCGATTTGCAACGTCGACGACCGCGTAACCGACGCGGCGTTGCACCTGATTAATTGTCCGACCTTGACGATTGGGATTCAGCCGACCGAATGTTCCGTCGCCGGGCGTCCGGTCGAACGGCAACGCGGCGAACAAACGTTTTACATCGTCGCCGGAACGGACGGAGCGCCGGTTCGTTCGCGCATCGTCGGGAAAGAACATATTTACAACTGCCTGACGGCGGCGGCTTTAGGCGTCGCTTGGGATATCGACTTGAAAACGATCGCTCGCGGCGTCGAGCGCGTCGAGTACATTCCGGGACGGATGGAGCAAATCGACTGCGGACAGCCGTTCGGCGTTTATCTTGACTGCGCGAGTTCGCCGGAATCGTTGACCGAAACGATCGAAACGTTGCGAAGCGTCGCTGGAACCGGCTCGGTTTATTGCGTTTTGAGCGCGCCGAACGATTCCGACCGCAGCAAGCGTCCGTTGATGGGCCGCGCCGCCGAATCGGCCGCCGATTGGGTCGCCGTTACTCGAGGGAATTTGCCGCAAGCGCAAGAGGCGCTCGACGACTTGTTGCACGGGTTCAAAAATCCGGAAAAGGCGAGCGTGATCGCCGACCGCAAAGACGCGATCGTCTGGGCGTTGTCGCAAGCCGGGCCGGAAGACGTCGTTCTTATCGTGGGACACGACGTTTCGACGCTCGACGTCGTCGACGAAAGTTTTGTCGCCGACCGTCAGTTTATCCGTCATTGGCTTTACGAGAATCAGCCTTGCTTGGAGCAATATTGGTATTAGTTTGATAACAATCGAACGGCGTTGCGATTTTCAACGCGACCGTCGACTAAAAAACGAAAAAACGGCGAGCGTCGAAAGGATGGTCGCCGTTTTTGCGTTGAAAAGAGGCGAGAAAAGGGGCCCGCGTTAAGTTGGCGGTCGGGAAAATCGGAAACGCGTCGACGCGGCGGGCTACGCGCTTTTGATTTTAGAATCGACTATTGGCGTTTGAAGAGCTTGTCGATTTCTTGAACGGAAAAGACGAGCGTCGACGGGCGCCCGTGCGGGCAGTGGTGCGACTGCAACTCTTCCTCGGCGGCGGCGATCAACTCGACGATCGCGTCGGGACGAAGCGAGTCGCCCGCTTTGATCGCCGCTTTGCAAGCCATTTGCTTGAGCGATTCGTCGAGGAGGTCGGCGCGTTCGAGCTTTCCGCGGTTCCGTTGAAGCGTCGCGAGGGCCGCGAGGAAGATTTCGGACGGCGACGCGGCGCGCAAGATCGCCGGATAACCGTTGACGACGACGCTCGACCCGCCGAAATCGTCGACTAAAATCCCTAAATTCGCGAAAAGCTCTCTATTTTCAAGCGCGACCGGGTGTTCCGTCGGCGTCAAATCGACGACTTCCGGGACGAGAAGGCGTTGCGCGTCGAGTTTTCCGGCGGAAAAATTCGCCTTCAAACGTTCGTAAAGAATCCGTTCGTGCAACGCGTGCTGGTCGACGACGGCGAGACCGCCTTTCGCCTCCATCGCCAAATAACGGCGGCAAATTTGAACGACCGGTTTTCCGGCGGCGTTGTACGCGACCTGATTTTCGAGCGGAACGTTCGGGCGGAACCGACCGGCGTTGTTGGCGGCGACCCGTTCGCGAAGCGTCGCGGCGGTCGCGACCGGATCGGCGAGTTCTTTCGCGTTAAAGAATTGCGGTTGCGCTGACTTTGACGGCTCGGCGTCCGGCGAATCGGCGTTCGGTTGCGGCGATAAATCGGGGGAATTGGGGGATTTGAGCGCTTGGTCGGCGCCGGTCGCGTTGAAATCGCGCGTTCCGCCGAACGTTCCCGGTTTAAAGGTCGGCTCCGAGCGTTCCGGCGTTTTCGTCGCGTCGCCGCGAGCGGACAAACTTGACGCGAGGGGCGGGAATTTGCGAAATTCGGAAGCGCCGCCGATTCCCAAATTGACCGTCGGCGGCGTTGGGCGGCGTTGCGGAAACGCGTCGACCGAGGTCGCGTCGAGGGCCGCCGCTTCGTCGAGCGCGGCGTTGGCGGCGGCGATAACGTCCGAAGCGGATGAATTGGGCGATTTAGGCGATTTAGGCGGTTGAAGCGAATCGAAACGCGACGGCGTCGGCGAGTTTGCCGCGTCTTGCGAGCGCGATTCGCCGGGCGTTTTCGCCGGTTCGCTCGACCGCGCGGCGTTCGATTTCGACTTGCCGGTCAGCCAACCGAGAACGTCGCGGCGGCGTTCCTCGGCGACGCTTTCGTCGAGCGCGGCGATCGGGTCGCGGGAGTCGACGTCGGGAACGAAACGGAGTTCGCGAACTTCGGCGTTCGGTTCGGCGGCGGACGTCGAACCGGCGGAAAGAGCGGAAGGCGTCGGGCGATTCGTCGATTCGGACGACGAGGAACGCTCTTGCGCGGCGTTCTTGGCGAACGCGGTTTGCGTTCGACGCGCGGCGGCGTCGAGTTCGGCGTCGTTCGGACGGCTCGTCAAATCGGAGCGTAAAAATTTATCGCGAATCGCGCCCAAAACGCTCGCGTAAATCGCTTGACCGTCGACGAAACGCACTTCCAACTTCGACGGGTGAACGTTGACGTCGACAAAATCCGGCGGCGTCGCGATATTCAAAAAAGCGACCGGATGTCGCCCGGAAACGAGGAGCCCGCGATACGCTTCGGTCAGCGCGTGTTGAAGGGCTCGGTCGCGAATGTGTCGCCCGTTCAAGAAAATATATTGAAGGCTTTGCGAACCGCGGCTTAGATCGGGAAGCCCGACGAAGCCGGTTACTTTGACGTTTTTGTACTCGCTTTCAATTTCGACGAGACGCGTCGCGACGTCGGCGCCAAAAACGCGCCCGATTCGCTCTTTGCGGTCGCTGGTTGCTGGAAGGTCGTAAACCGTTCTTCCGTTGTGTTTTAAAACGAAGTGGACGTCGGGGCGAGGAAGCGCGATTCGGACGACCGCTTCGGAGATATGCCCAAATTCGGTCGTCGGGCTTTTCAAAAATTTGCGCCGCGCCGGGACGTTGAAGAAAATATTGCGCGCTTCGACCGTCGTTCCGACCGGGCGACCGCAGGGGACGATTTCGTCGAAAACGCCGCCGTCGCTCCGGATTTGCGCGCCCGCTTCCGCGTCCGCCGTCCGACTGCTCAAGACGAGTTGGCTGACTTCGGCGATCGACGCGAGCGCTTCGCCCCGAAAACCGAGCGTGTGAATGCGGAACAGGTCGTCCGCTTCGGAAATTTTGCTCGTCGAGTGCGGCGACAACGCCAAAACAAGCTGTTCCGCCGCGATACCGCACCCGTCGTCGACGATTTTAATCAAGTCGGAACCGCTTTTTTCAACGACGATTTCGATCCGCTTCGCTCCGGCGTCGACCGAATTTTCGACGAGTTCCTTAACGACGTTCGCCGGTCGTTCGACGACTTCGCCCGCCGCGATTTTGTTGATCATACTCTTCGACAATTCGCGAATTTCCGGCATTCGAACTCCTTAAATCGGGCGACGGACGTTAAAATAGGAAAGACGGTGGGTTTGGGAGGCGGAAAAGGCGGGAATCGGCGCGGCGAACGACCGAAAACGGACGGTTCGCCGCCGTTCCAAGGGCGACTTAACGGAGCCCCGACGGTATTTCCGGCGTCGTTAATCTTCGAGCGAAACGACGATTTCGTCGGCGTCGAGACCGGCGACGGCGTCGCGGGTCAAAACGATTCGCTCCATTTCGGCGGGCGCGACGCGTTGACGGCGCAGTTCCTTCAAAATCGGGCCCGAAGCGTCGCCGGCGCGGACGACGAGGCGCTTGTTCGCGAAATTGTTCGAAACGCGCAAGAAAAGCGGGATTTGCTCCGGAAGCGCGTCGCGGTCGAGACGTTGCGGAACGACGTAATTGACGTAAGCGCCGTTGCGGACGGCGATCGGCGTCGCGGCGTCGGCGGCGGGCGCGGTTCCGAGAACGAACTCGGCGGCGTTGCGACCGGCTTCCTCGGCCTCTTCCGAAACGAAGTCGACTAAGTCGTGTACGTGCAACGCGTTGCCGCAAGAGAAAACGCCCGGAATCGACGTTTCGCGACGTTGCGAAACGACCGGGCCGTTGGTGCGGCGGTCGATTTCGACGTTCGCAGCGCGAGCGACTTCGTTTTCCGGAATCAAACCGACCGAAAGAAGGAGCGTGTCGCAGTCGAATTCGATTTCCGTTCCGGGAATCGGCGCGCGTTTTTCGTCGACTTTCGCGACGACGACCTTTTCAAGGCGGCGGTCGCCCTCGACGCGAACGACCGTGTGCGCCAAGTAAAGCGGAATATCGAAGTCTTGCAAGCATTGGACGACGTTGCGCGTCAAACCGTTCGAATACGGCATTAACTCGACGACCGCCAACACTTTAGCGCCTTCGAGCGTCAGGCGGCGCGCCATAATGAGCCCGATGTCGCCGGAGCCGAGAATGACGACGCGGCGGCCGACTTGCTCTCCTTCGCGGTTGACGTAACGCTGCGCCGCGCCCGCGGTGAAAACGCCGCTCGGGCGGTCGCCCGGGACGCCGATCGCGCCGCGGGTGCGTTCGCGGCAACCGGTCGAGAGAACGACCGACTTCGCGCGAATCGTTCGGAAGCCGAACGTCGGCGAGGCGGCGCGGACGACGAGCGGCGCCTCGGAACCGTCTTCGCGAGCGACGTCCAAAACGGTCGCTTCCAGCTCGACGGCGATTTCGCGCTTTTTAATCTCGTCGATAAAGCGGCCGGCGTATTCGGGCCCGGTCAGCTCCTCCTTAAAGCGGCGGAGACCGAAACCGTTGTGAACGCATTGGTTAAGAACGCCGCCGAGTTCGTTTTCGCGTTCGAGAATCAAAACGCGCTTCAAACCCGAGTCGAAAGCGGCGACCGCGGCGGCCAATCCGGCGGGGCCCCCTCCGACGACGACCAACTCCCAAGGGGCCGCGTCGACGGCGGCGGAAGAAGAGGCGCGGAGAGCGTCCGCGTTCGAAGCGGCAGAAAGGGAAGCGCGTTCGGAGGTCATATCGAAGGCCTTTCGGAAGAAATATCGGTTAAATTAGGAGGAATGGTAAAGGTTTAAGCGTCGAAAATCGGGCGAAAGCGCGGAAATTCGACGCGTTCGAAAACGCAAAAAACGCCGTTTGACCGACGTCGCAAAGACGCGGTCAACGGCGCGGAAGCGTTCGATTAACGGACGAACGGACGGCGAAACGTCAGTTCATCCAAGACGGATATTGGCCCGGTTCCGGGAGTTGCGCGGCGACGACGCTGTGAATTTGCGGCAACGCGGCGACGTCGGCGACGAGTTCCGGCGGAACGACGCCGTCGAGCGCCAAAACGCTGACCGCGAGTCCGTCCGGCGCGTGGAAGTTGCGACCGAGCGTCATATGCGCGATGTTCGCCCCGTATTTCGCCGAGGTCGCGCCCAACGCGGCGACGACGCCCGGTTGGTCGGGTTGCGTCGTAACGAGAAGCGCGCCGTCGAGATGCGCGTCGATGCGGAGCTTGTTGTAAAGGATCAAACGCGGAATCGAAGCGCCGAACAACGCGCCCGCGAACGAAACCGAACCTTTGTCCGTTTCGAGTTCGATCGAAATGACCGAGCTGAAGTCGCCGGTTTTCGCGCATTTTTCTTCGACGACTTTCAAGCCGCGCTCTTGCATCATCGGCGCCGCGCTGACGACGCTAATTTCTTCGCCCATCACGCCGGTCAGGTAGCCGGAGCAGAACGCCGAGGTGATAAGCGTCGTGTTTTTGCGGGCCAATTCGCCTTTATATTCGATTTTGCAGGTCGAGACGGCGCCCGGCGCGACTTGCTGCGCGAAAACGCCGAGACGGTAGGCCAAGTCGAGCGAGCCGTGAAGCTCGGCGAGCGTTTTCGGGTCGAGCGACGAGAAGTTGACCGCTTGACGGATGACGCCGTTTTTCAGGTAGTCGATCAAGAGTTCGACCGCTTCCAACGCGACGTTCATTTGCGCTTCGGCGGTGCTGGCGCCGAGGTGCGGGGTGCAAACGACGTTCGGACGGCCGAAGAGCGGGCTTTCGGTATACGGTTCTTCCGGGTAAACGTCGAGCGCGACGCCGCCGAGTTTGCCGGAATCGAGGCCGCGGACGAGCGCGTCCATATTGTAAATGCCGCCGCGAGCGCAGTTGATCAAGCAGGCGCCCGGCTTCATCGCGTCGATTTCCTTATCGGAAATCAGGTTGCGGGTCGCGTCGGTCAGCGGCGTGTGAACGGTCAAATAGTCGATAATCGGCAAAAATTCGGCGACGGAGTCGTAAAGTTTGACGTCCAATTCTTGCGCGCGAGCGGCGGAGAGGTAGGGGTCGAACGCGACGATCTTCATATCGAACGCTTTCGCGAACTTGGCGACCGTTTGGCCGATGCGCCCCATCCCGACGATACCGAGCGTTTTGCCGCCGAGTTGGCGACCGGTGAATTTTTTGCGATCCCAACGACCTTCGACGAGCGATTGGTTCGCGGCGCAGGTGTTGCGACTTAGCGCGAGCATCAGCGCGAACGTTTGCTCGGCGGTCGAGACGGTGTTTCCGCCGGGAGTGTTCATCACGACGACGCCGGCGCGGGTCGCCGCTTTGAGATCGATGTTGTCGACGCCGACGCCGGCGCGAGCGATCGCCTTGAGCCGTTTGTTGCCTTCGAGCGCTTCGGCGGTGATTTTGACGCCGCTGCGACAGATCGCGCCGTCAAATTCGGTCAGCGTTTGGCGCAGTTCTTCGCCTTTGAGGCCGGTGCGAACTTCGTATTCGAGCCCGGCGTCTTGCATCATTTTCAAACCGTCTTCGGCCAAGGGGTCAAGAACGACAATTTTCGGCATTGGTATTCTCCCGTGTTGCGTTATTCTGGCGTCGCGTCGCCGACTCCCGCTTGGAATGCGGGCAAGGCGACGCGTCGGAGCGATTTTCGTTTCGTCGTCGACCGGGGTTGCGTCGGGGGGGAGAGGGCGCGATTTTCGAATTGCCCGGGACGAGGTAAAATCGTTAAAATTTTAGCGCTTCTTGCGTTTTCGTCAAGGATACGCCGCGACGCGAACGGGACGAACGCTCGATTTTTTCCCGATTTTCTTGAAAAAAAGAAAGCCTTTTCTAACTGCAAGCCCTATATTTTGAATAAATTACCGGTTTTAACGTCGCCGATTTTGGGTTTGTTGAGCGGCGAAGTCGGGTTGGGGGAAATAGGGAAAATGCGAAAGTTGCGACGTTTGCTAAAGCGCGCCGAGAGAACCGATTTCGACCGCCGTCGTCAAGACGATCCAAACGAGAGAAAGCAAAATTTGGAGCCCGCCGACGACGGCGCCGACGACGAGGAGCGTTTTCGCCGTCGACGAATGACGCTTGGCCGCTTCAAAATCGCATCGCGTTTTAGCCGAGTTCGTTTGAATCGAAAAAATAATCCCGGCGACTCCGAGCGGCGGACAGCAGAAAAGCGTCGATAAAACGTTCCAAATCAAGTAATCGGGAACGTTCGCGGCTTCGCTCCAATCGGACGGAGCGTAAGGATCGGGCGCCGAGGACGACGCGTAGGGGTTCGAGGCGTTGTAAGCGGTTTCGGAATTGTCGGACGTTCCGAACGACGCCGAACCGAGCGGCGACTCCATTCCCGGCGAAACGTTCGAACGAACCGCGACGCCGCAAAGCGGGCAAAAACGCGCGTTGGCGGGGAGAGGATTTCCGCATTTCGGGCAAAACATAACAAACCTCGCGCGGTAAAAAGTGAGATAATGGAAAATTTAGCGAAATTTAGAACGGCAAAACGCGACGTCCGTTTTCATTTTACTCGACGCGGCGGAGAAAAACAAGGCGGGGCGAATTGAAAAAGGAAATCGGCGCTTCAGCGCCGCGCTTATAATAAGCGAGAAAATATGCAAAAAAGCGGAGGTTAGCGGGCGGTCGGCGGGCGCAAAAAGTCGAACGCCGGGAGCGGAAGGTTGCGCAGAACGGTAAAGGCGAGAACGACGGCGCAAACGACGACGCCGAGGCGATAATAAACGACGCGAAATTGCGGACGGCGGAGAACGAGAAAAGCCGGAAGCGCGAAAAGAGCGGCGACCGAGAACGGATTATAACGAAGCGCGGCGAAGAAATCGCCTTTGAACAACGCTCGCAGGGCCCGCGTCGAACCGCAACCGGGGCAATAAATTCCGGTTGCTTTGCGGAAAACGCAGGGAGGCGGAAACGTCGTCAAAACGCTCGGATCGCGGTAAACGGCGACGGCGAAAAGCGCGAACGTCGCGACGGCGCACAAAACGACGAGACCGGCGAAGGAAAGACGCGGAGACGACATAATACTCCTCGGCGCTCCTCGAGCGGAAACCGCGTTGAAGTCGCTCTTGGAAACGACGCAAGAAAAACGCCGCCCGACGTTAAAAACGGCTCGAAAAACAAGCGGCTTTTAACGTTAGGCGGAAACGTTCGAATCGCGCGTCGAAGTTTAACGAACGGGAAAGCGCGCCGCTTCGTCGGGGAACGTCGCGGCGCGAAGTCGTTCGCTTTCGACGGTTAGCGGATTCAGCCGACGAGGCCGTGCATCGTGGAGACGAGGTCGCGGACGGCTTGGACGCTGTTCGCGAAGAGGCCTTTTTCTTCGTCGGTCATTTGGAGTTCGACGATCTTCTTGACGCCGCCGTCGCCGAGGACGACCGGAACGCCGACGTAGTAGCCGTCGACGCCGTAGACGCCGTCGCAGTACGCGGCGACCGCGACGACGCGGTTTTGGTCGCGAACGATCGCTTCGACCATGCTGGCCGTCGCGGCGGCCGGAGCGTAGAACGCGCTGCCGGTGCCGAGGAGTTTGACGATTTCGCCGCCGCCGGTGCGGGCGCGAGCGACGATTTCCGCCATACGTTCGGCCGAGATGAGTTGGGTAACCGGAATGCCGTTGACCGACGCGCAGCTGGCGAGCGGAACCATCGTGTCGCCGTGACCGCCGAGGAGCATCGCGTTGACGTCTTCGACCGCGACGTTAAGTTCCATCGCGATGAAAGCGCAGAAACGAGCGGCGTCGAGAACGCCCGCTTGACCGATGACGCGTTCCGGCGGGAACTTCGTAACTTCGAGCATGCGTTGGGTCATCGCGTCGAGCGGGTTGCTGACGACGATAACGACGGCGTTCGGGCTCGTTTTCGCGATTTGTTCGGCGACGGAGGAGACGATTTTCGCGTTGGTGGCGAGGAGGTCGTCGCGGCTCATACCCGGTTTGCGCGGAATGCCGGCGGTAACGACGACGACGTCGCTGTTCGCGGTGTCGGCGTAATCGTTCGTGCCGGTGATGTTGGCGTTGTAGCCGAGAAGCGGGGAGGCTTCGAACAGGTCGAGAGCTTTGCCTTTCGGCATATCGCCGGCTTGCGGGATGTCCAAAAGGACGACGTCGCCCAAGTTGGCCATAGCGCAGTATTGCGCGGTGGTGGCGCCGACGTTGCCCGCTCCGATGACGCTGATCTTCGCTCGTCTCATGTCTTTTATTCTCCGTTTAGCGTTATTTTTTGAAACTTGACGGGCGCCGACCGTTAAAAGTAGGGGGAAACTTGACGGCGCGTTAAATTAGGTAATTTAGAGCGCCGTCGAAACGCTTCCGAGGGCGGTCGACGCAAAATTTTCTTCCGTTATTTTAATCGTTTCGCTTTTTTTTACAATCGGGGGAAAGCGTTGAAATTGTCTTTTTCCCTTCTTTTTTCCGATTTTAGGCGTTGGTTGGCGCGACGTGGGGAAGATGGATAAAATACGCGGGCGGCGCAAGGTTGACGGAGAAGGGAAACGTCGAGGTCGATAAGTTTTTCTAATGTATAAGAGACGCTAATATATAAGACGAGCTTATAATTGCTTGCGTCGACGAGGCGAAGGGGGCGATTTCGCGTTTTTCCGCAAGAAAGCGGGGCGTTCGGCTTCCATTTTGTCGGGCGTCGCGTACAATAGGGAAAAGCGGCGACGTTTCGCGTCGTCGGACGCGCTTCGCAAACGGAAAACGAACGGGAGCGCGTCGCTTTTCCGAAACGCCGAAAACGCCAATAGATAAGGAGAACGACCAATGATGGAAAAATATTTGAACTTGAACGACGTGAAGGAAATTCGGGCGCGTTCGTTGATTTATTTCGGTTGCGGCGCGATTCAAAAGGTCGCCGACGTCGCTCGCGATATGAAGGCGCGGGGCGTCGACCGAGTGATCGTCGTTTCGTCGCCGTCGGCGTACAAGAAGAGCGGCGCTTGGCCGACGATTACCGCGGCGTTTGAGGCGGCGGGCGTCGAGTACGTTCTCTTCGACAAAAACCGTCCGAATCCGGAGGTCGAGGCGATCGACGAAGCGTTGAAAGTCGCGGTCGAGTTCGGGGCGCAAGGCGTCGTCGGGATCGGCGGCGGGAGCCCGATCGACGCGGCCAAGAGCGTCGCGATTCTGCTCAAAAATCCGGGGAAAACGGCGGAAGACCTTTACTCGTATGCGTTTGCGCCGACCGAAGCCGCGCCGATCCTCGCGATCAACCTGACGCACGGCACCGGCACCGAGGGGAACCGCGTCGCCGTCGCTTCGATTCCGGCCAAGCAACACAAACCGGCGATCGCTTACGAATGCATCTACCCGACGTGGTCGATCGACGACCCGGAATTGATGAAAACGTTGCCGAAAACGCAAATTTTGTACACGAGCGTCGACGCGTTGAATCACGCGGTCGAGGCGGCGACGACGACCTGTTCGAACCCGTTGGCGATCACGTTGGCGCGCGAAACGGTCAAGCTTGTCGTCGATTATTTGCCGGCGGCGTTGGAAAATCCGGAAGATATGGTCGCGCGCTACAACCTGGCTTACGCCGCCTTGATCGCCGGGATTTCGTTCGACAACGGCTTCCTGCACTACACGCACGCGCTCGAACACCCGTTGAGCGGCGTCAATCCGGACGTTATTCACGGTTGCGGGCTCGGCGTTCTCCTTCCGGCGGTTTTGAAGGAAATTTATCCGAAATGCGCGGCGGTCTTGGCCGACGTCTTGGCGCCGATCGTTCCGGGCTTGAAGGGTTGCGCTTGCGAAGCGGAAGACGTCGCGAAAGGCGTTGAAAAATGGCTCTTTAGCGTCGGCGCGAATCGCAAGCTGACCGACGAAGGGTTCGGCGAAGCGGACGTTCCGAAGCTCGTCGACTTGGTCTTCTCGACCCCGTCGCTGACCGCGCTTCTCGCCGTCGCCCCGACCGAAGCGACCCGCGAAACGGTCGAGAAGATTTACCGCGAATCGTTAGCGCCGATGAACTAAGCGACGCGGCGGCTCGAAAAACGGCGCTTAACGGGCGCGAATCGAGCGGCGAAGCGGAAATTCGGATTAAAACGGAAACGCGACCGCGTTCGAGCGTCGGCGCTTCGAGAAGTCGAAGAGCCGAGCGTTCGAGCGAGCGGTCGCGTTCGCGTTAAAACTAAAGTTTGAGTCGGCTTTGAGAACGCGAGCGCGTAATTTTTTTGATTTTTGGATTGCGTAGTTTCTCTATTTTGCGCAAACTCTCGTCGCGGCGCTTGCGTCGCGTTAAATTTCCGTTATACTTCGTTTCGGTTCTAATTCGGACGGGAGCCTTACGACCGCTTTTTAGAAGGCGGTTTCCGAACGCGCGGCGAGCGTCGTCGACGGCGGAACGTCCGTTCTTTATCGAGACGGAAAGATGGATTATCGAGATCGGGCGCGCCGAATAAAGCGAAATTGGCGCGCCGAAAAAGTCGTTTTGCGAAGAAAATGGCGGCGCGCGACGCCGTTTCGTTTGTTGACCTTAGGTTTCGCGACTTATGTTCTTATCGGTTTGACGGCGATCGCGCTTCCTTGCTGTCGTCGCGGCGACGCGAGTTGCGTCGATTGTTTCTTCAACGTCGTTTCGGCGGCGACGACGACCGGGCTGACGGTCGGAGCGGTCGGCGAAACGTATACGTTTTGGGGAAATCTCGTTCTTTTAACGTTGATTCAGGTCGGCGGCGTCGGGTATATGACGTTGACCTCTTGCATTATCTTGGCGCGCGGCGACCGACTTTCGCCGACCCGAACGCGAATTTTGGGAGCGAGTTTTTCGTTGCCGGACGGCTTTTCGTTGCGGCGATTTGTCGTCGCGGTCGTTGTTTACTCGGCGCTAATCGAGTCGATCGGCGCTTGGATTCTTTGGCGCGAGTTCAAAATCGTCGGCGTCGACCAACCGTTTTGGCAAGCCGTTTTTCACTCGATTTCCGCTTTCGCGACCGCCGGATTTAGCTTATTTTCCGACGGTTGCGTCGGTTTTAAAGACTCGGTCGCGATCAACGTCGCGCTGATGACGTTAAGTTGGGCGGGCGCGATCGGTTTTATCGTTCCGGTCGACTGCTGGGAAAATTTGCGCGGTCGACGGCAAGGGATTACGTTGACGTCGAAGACGATTCTTTACTTGACGGCGGCGCTTTTTCTCGGCGGAACGGTCGCGTTTTGGTTGTTCGAACGGTTGAGCGGCGGAGAAACGGCTTCCGACGCGACGTTGTTGGCGGCGGCGTTTCAGGTAACGGCGGCGTCGACGACCGGCGGGTTCAACACGCTCGACGTAGGCGCGCTCGGGCCGGCGACGCGAACGATTTTGGTCGCGTTGATGTTCGTCGGCGCGGCGCCGTCCGGTACCGGCGGGGGCGTTAAAACGACGACGGTCAGCGCGTTCGCGGCGATCGTCGCGAGCGTTGTGCGCGGACGTCCGGACGACGTAACCTTTTGGGGAAAAACGATACCGCCTTGCCGACTCTTCACCGCGGTCGCGTCGGCGGCGATTTTTGTCGTCGCGGGGAGCGTCGCGACGATTCTGCTTTGCGCGACGGAACCCGATTTGCCTTTCGACGCGCTCTTTTTCGAAGCGATTTCCGCGATTTCAACCGCCGGGATGAGCGCGGGAATTACTTCGGAACTTTCGACCGTCGGAAAATTAATCGTCGCGGCGGCGATGTTCGTCGGGCGCGTCGGGCCGTTGACGTTTGCGTTGGCCGTTTGGAGCGACGCGAGCGTCGGCGAGAAGGAAAAGAGGCGCGATTCGTCGGAAAACGCGTTCGGCAAAGAGCGGCAAATCGACGATTTAGCCGTCTGACCCGCGTTGACCGACGATAAAATGTCGACAAGCGGACGTTAATTTTTTAGCGTCGCGGTTTTGGGGGTTGAGCGAAGCGTCGTCGGAGAAAGTTGGGCGGCGGTTTGCGGCGCAAGGCAGGACGCCGGTTGGGTAGGGTCGGCGTTTTGCCCCTTGCGGCGAACGCGTCTCGGCGGTATAATGCGGAGCGGTAAACGACGGCGCCGACGTTGAAAAAAAACGCGTTTGAACGAACGTCGGCGTTAAAGTTTGCGTAAATTTTGCCGTTTGACGGCGTTTTTTGGAAAAAAAGCGAAAATAGGAAAGTTGGGACGCTGAAATGAGTTCGGAAGAGTCGCGGCGAGAAGCGAAAGCGGAGACCGGCGTTTGGGGCGCCGCGTCGTTGGAAGGGGCGATTTCGGCGGCGGAGTACGTTCGCGGATTCGACGGCGGTTTCGGAGCGAACGCGCCGTTTTTCGCGGAGTTTAACGCGAGCGGTTCGGCGGCGCTTTTGGGATTTCGGCGGTTAAACGACGGAAACGGGGGAAGCGAGGCAAACAAAGAAGACGCGGCGGACTTTGCGGACGTCGCGGCGCGAACGACGGCGGAAGCGCGAGCGCGCGGCGTCGGAATCGCGGGGGCCGGGCTGATGGGCGTTTCGATCGCGGCGGCGTTTTTGGGCGCCGGGTTCCCGGTGTTGGCGTTCGACTCGTTCGCGACCGCGCTCGAAACGGCGCCGAAGCGAATCGAGGCGGAGCTGGCGGAACAGCGGCGGCGTCGCGGCGTCGCGGAAAGCGATTCGGCGACCGAAAAACGGCTCGTCGCGGAGATCGTCGCAAACGGTTTGACGACTTCCGACTCCTTTGCGGAACTGGCGGCGCGCCCGGTCGTCGTCGAAACGATTCCGGAAAAGATTAAGATTAAGTCGAAATTTTACAAGATGTTGGCGAAGACGACGACCGCGCCGATTCTGTTGACGTCGAACACGTCGTCGATTTGCGTTTCCGATTTGGCGGCGGCGCTCCCGACCGCGGCGGAGAACCCGAACGTTAACCGGGAGCGCTTTTGCGGTTTTCACTTCTTTCATCCGGTTTGCCGTCGGTCGCTCGTCGAGGTAATGCGCGGCGCTTTTACCGCTCCGGGAACGGTCGCGGAGGCGGCGGCGCTCGGCGCGGCAATTTTCAAGACGCCGATTATCGTCGGGGACGGCCCCGGTTTTTTGGTCAATCGGATGTTGCAACCTTATTTGAACGAAGGACTTGCGCTTCTCGACGAAGGCGTTCCGGCGGCGCGCGTCGAGGCGGTTTGCCAACGGTTCGGGTTCGAGGCGGGGCCGCTTAGAATAATGGACGAAATTGGGCTCGACGTGTCGCTGCACGCCGGTTGGACTTTTTTGAAGGCGTTTCCGGAGCGGACGACGAGTTCGCCGATTTTGCCGGAATTGACGCGGCGCGAACGGCTCGGGCGCAAGACGCGGCGCGGCTTTTATCGGTTCGAAAGCGGGACGAGTTGGGCCGACGACGCGACGCTCGATTTCGACGCCGAAACGCTCGCCGAACTTCGCGCCGGAGAAACGTTCGCGAGCGGAGCGGATGCGGTCGACGTCGGAGCGCAAGACGCGTCGGACGAAGAACTTGCGTTGCGCGTCGCGACGGCGATTTTGTTCGAAAGCGCGCGGCTCGTCGAGGAGGGCGTCGTCGAAACGTTTCGCAAAGCCGACGCCGGACTCGTTCTCGCGCTCGGATTTCCGCCGGAAAAAGGGGGGATTTTTTATTGGGCGGCGGCGTTCGGGTTGCGGCGAATTTTGGCGGCGGCGGAGCGTTGGGCGGGCGCGGGCGCTCGGTTTGTCGCGCCGGAGTCGTTGCGTCGCTTGGCGGGCGAAAGTTGAAGTTGGGCGATTGGGGCGCTTGAAAGCGTTGGGGTAAGATCGGCGACGCGAGCCAATTTGGCGGTTTAAACTCGGGAAGCGCGTTTGAAAAAATTGGGAAAAATGGGCGAACGGGGCGTCGAGCGCAAACTTGGCGGTTCGTTTTGCGGACGTCGGCGCTGTAAAAATCAACGGAAGCGCCGAGAATTTGAAAACGTTTGAAAACGGCGAGGCGCGGCGATGAAAATTATCGGACTTTTGGACTGCGACAGCTTTTTCGCGTCTTGCGAGAAGGTCTTTCGGCCCGATTGGGAGAACCGCCCGGTCGTCGTGTTGTCGAACAACGACGGTTGCGTCGTCGCGCGGTCGCCGGAAGCGAAGGCGCTCGGAATCGCGATGGGGGCGCCGTTTTTCCAAATTCGGGAGTTGGCGCGGACGGCGGGCGTCGTCGTTCGCTCCGGGAATTTCGCGCTTTACGGCGATTTGAGCCGCCGCGTCGTCGAGACGTTGGGGCGCTGGACGCCGAGCGTCGACGTTTACTCGATCGACGAAGCGTTTCTCGATTTAACCGGGCGGTTTTGCGATTCTAGCGGGCGATTGCGCGGTTCCGAAACGACGGCGGAAAACGGCGGCGATTTGGGAGGTTTGCGCGGTTTGAGCGGGTTGGGGAAAAACGATAAAAACGGCGGCGTCGATTGGCGGGAGTTTTGCGCGTCGGACGAGCGGCTTCCGTCGGAAACGCGGCGGGAAATCGAGCGGACGGCGGCGGAAATCGTCGAAACGGTTCGGCGTTGGACGGGAATCCCGGTTTCGCTCGGACTCGGCCCGACCCGGACGTTGGCGAAGGCGGCGAGTCGAATCGCGAAACGAGACGGCGTCGAGACCGGGCGGAAGTTCGCGCTCCTTTTCGACCCGGAAGAGCGGGAACGGGAGTTGAAGCGGCTCCCGGTCGGCGACGTTTGGGGCGTCGGACGGCGGTTGCTCCCGGCGTTTTGGCGGCTCGGGCTTCGAACGGCGTTCGATTTGGCGCGCGTCGACCCGATTTATATGCGGAAAAATTTTTCGATCGTTCAAGAAAAAACGGTTCGCGAACTGCGCGGCGAACGGACGTTCGACTCGAAAACGCGACCGGAGGCACAAAAATCGCTCCAAATTTCCCGCTCGTTTGGGACGACCGTCGAAACGCTCGCCGAAATGGAGGAGGCCGTTTCGAGTTTCGCGTCGACGGCGACGGCGAAGATGCGCGCTCGAAAGATCGCCGCTTCCGGGGTTTACGTCTATATGTCGACAAGCGGGCGCGACCCGAACGTCCCGCGGCGCAACGTCGGACTCGCCGTCAATTTCGCGCGACCGACGAACTCGACGCCGGAGTTTTTGTCGGCGGCGCTGAGATTGACGCGAACGCTTTTCGACCCGAAACTCGCTTGGCGGAAAGCGGGCGTCGTCGCGCTCGAAACGGTCGACGAGAGCGTCGCGGCGTCGCGGCGCTTTCTGTTCGAGCCCGACCCGGAACGCCCCGTCGAACGGAGGGAGCGCGACCGGCGGCTCTGCGAAGCGCTCGACAAGGCGAACGCGACGTTCGGGAAAAAGAGCGTTTTTTTCGCGTCGGACGGAATCAAGCCGCGTTGGACGCCGAACGCCCGCTTCGTCTCGCCGTCGTATACGACCGACTGGAACGCGCTCCCGGTCGTTCGGGCGAATTAGTTAAACGGGGAAAGCGGGGAGATTAGGAAAAGCGAGCGAAGCAAAGGAAAGAAGAAAAATAACAAGACGGCGAAAAACGGCGAAAATAGCGAGTTTACGTAAGAAACGCCGCGTCGAGTTTTAACGCTCGACGCGGCGTTTGGGCGTTAAAATGCGACGACGAAAGAAAACGTCGCCGGAAATCGCGTCAGGCGCCGCCGCCCGGACGACCGGTCGCCTCCGGTTCCGCGACCGGGGCGTCGGCGCGCGGAACGTCGAAGTCGAACACGTTTTTCTTCGGTTCGACGGTTACTTTTTGTTTCGAAAGGCGGCCCCAATCTTCCGGAACATACGAGACCATTTCGTCGTATTCGAACGTCCCGCCTTCGCCGTCGCTCCCTTGCAACTTTTGCCCGGACGGCTCTTCCGCGATCAAAACGACGGAATATTCGCCCGGAACAAGGCCTTTCGACGCGGGGATTTCAAATTTGCCCTTGATCACCTGCGCCGCCGAACTCGAAAGCGCGGTTCCTCCTCCGGTCGGTTGGAAGGAAATTTGCCCGTTCGACAACGGTTCGCCGCCGAATTGAACGGTTCCGGAAATCGGGTAACGTCCGTCGACGCCCGCGTCGCAACCGAGCGCGGCGAGACAAAGAAACGCGAACGCGATTTGGAATAAAACGCGAATTTTCATTAATCGTTGCTCCTAAATTAGCGCCGTCGCCGAAAATCGAGAAGCGAAAAACGCCGGAAAAAGCGTTCGCCGACGTCGCGGCGACGGCGGTTAAAGCGTTAAAACGTCGAATCGACCGATTAGAACGTTTCCGTTTCGCCGCCCTTGGCCGTGCTGGCGGCCGCCCAAACGTCGAGGTTGATCGTTTCGCTAACGAAACGAACGGAACCGTCGGCCATCGCGACGTTGACGCCGCCGGAGTGTCGACTGCGCGCCGAGATGATGATCGCCGCGTCGAGCGTTTTGTCGGTCGCCGGCGCGAAAATAGCGTTCGCGGCGCGGGTCGGAATGCAGCCGAGGTAGTCCATTTCTTGCGTGTTCGGCGTGAAGAACGCGGAGTAAGCGCAACCCCAAGGATACCAAAGGTTGCCGCGTTCGTCGGCGGTCGCTTTGCCGTTAATGTCTTGCGATTTGCTGACTTGGATGATTTCCGACATCGCCATCGTGTTCGACGTTCCGTCGGTGATCGCCGCCATCGGTTGGCAACGGTAACCTTGACCTTGGTAGCTGCCGCAACGGAAAATCGCCTCTTTATACTGAACGACGCGGTCGCCGTAAGTTACCCATTCGCGCCAACCGTTGATAACGGTCGCGTCGCCGGACGAACTCCATTGCGACGTGCCGGTTTTGCCGACGCAAACGACGTAATTATGTTGACACCAACCGTTCGCGTTGTCTTTGTACATTTGCCAAGTGTCGCTCGGGCAACAGTACGTCGTAACGCGTTTTTTGCAGAAATTAGGAGTCGTTGGCGCCCCAACCGGCGTTTCCGGCTTTGGTCGGAATGCCGTCGTAGAGGGTCGTTTGTTCGATGTAAGGCAGGAGACAACGCGCCCAAGTCGTTTCGTGCGCCCGTCCGGAGCCGGTGAAAGACGCGACCGGAAAGACTTCGTGAACGTCGACGTAATTGTGCATTCCGAGCATACACTGCTTGAAGTTGTTCGTGCATTGCATTCGACGCGCGGCTTCGCGGGCCGCTTGCACCGCCGGGAGAAGAAGACCGATCAAAATACCGATGATCGCGATGACGACGAGGAGTTCGACAAGAGTGAAACCTGAACGGTAAGGATTGCCCTTCACTTTCCAGTTTAACAGGCGGCGACGCGTCATAATAACCCCTTTTGTAAACAAAAAGAAACTAAAAACAAACGTTGAAACGATAGGTCGTTTGGAAACCGCGCTTTCGAATATTTTTTCGGCGTGAAGCGCGAGAATAAACTTAAAGGTAATTTTAACGGGCGAGAAAACAAAAAACAAGCGTTTATGCAAAAATTTCAAATTTTTCCGAAAAAAAAACGGGAATCGTTGCGATTCCCGTTGCGTTTAAAGCGGTTAGCCGAGTTTGACCGTCGCGCCCTTGCGAGCGGCTTCGTAAACGGCGCAGATAACTTCGACGCTGCGGCGGCCTTCGCGACCGTCGATTTTCGGCGTTCGACCGTTTTCGATCGCGTCGAGAACGTCGGCGAATTGCTTGGCGTGCGCGTGATGCCCGATCGCGGCCGGGTCGGCGGCGCCGCCTCCTCCGGACAGGCGGTTCGTCATCGATTCGCGGATTTCCGCGTCTTCCGGGCGCGACTCGGCGAAGTCCCACTTGACGACGTCTTCCTCTTCGATGACGGCGGAGCCTTTGTCGCCGTGCAGCTCGATGCGTTTCAGATAGCCCGGATAAGCCGCCGTCGTCGCTTCGAGCAAGCCGAGCGCGCCGCTTTTGAAGCGCAACGACGCGACCGCGACGTCTTCGACTTCAATGTTTTCGTGCGCGACGAGACCGGTCAACGCGGAAACCTCCGCGACGTCGCCCATCAGCCAAAGGAGGAGGTCGACGCTGTGGATCGCTTGGTTCATCAGCGCGCCGCCGCCGTCGAGCTTCCAAGTGCCGCGCCAAACGCCGCTATCGTAATATTGTTGGGTGCGGTACCACTTCACGATCGCGTCGCCGAGCGTTTGCTTGCCGAATCGACCCGCTTCGACCGCTTCTTTCATTAAGATACTGGAGGGATGGAAGCGGCTCGGGAAGATCGTCGAGAGGACGACGCCCGCTTTGTCGCAAGCGTCGATGATTTCGTCGCAGCGTTCCGGGGTGATTTCGAGCGGTTTTTCGACGATCACGTGCTTGCCGGCTTTCGCGGCGGCGACCGCCGGGTCGAGGTGCGCGCCGCTCGGGGTGCCGATCGTAACGATTTCGACGTCGGGGTCGGCGAGGAACGCTTTTAAGTCGGAATAAGGTTTGCACCCGAACTCCTTCGCGAGGCGTTCGGCGGACAGCGGAAGACGGTCGCAACAAGCGACGAGTTCGGCGCCGATTTCGCGAATGGCGCGAGCGTGAAAGGTCGCGATCATCCCGCAACCGACGATACCAAATTTTTTGATTTTCATCTTGTTTTTCTTTCGAAAGCGCGTTGATTGAATTTTCGGTCGAAAAGGGGCCGAACCGCGCCGCGTCGGGCGCCGATTTTTCGATTATAACGGAAGCGCGTCGAAAAAACAAGCGGCGCGGCGAATTTCCTTTTTTTTCTTGTCAACGGTTTTTCGCGTAAAACCCTTGGAAACGGAAAAAGGGTTTTGTTTGTTAAAATCGTTTAACAAAAACGGCGTTTTGGTCGATAAACAAAAGGAAGGAGTCGACCGAAAGCGCTCGCGGACGGTCGTCGGGCGTTATCGTTCATTTTTGCCAACGACGTTATATGCGAAACTTAAGGAATAAGGAGAGACGCGGCGCGGCGCCGTCGCGAAAAGGACGCGCGGCGTCGAGCGACGTTCGCCGCTTGAAGGGCGCGGTCGTTTTGACGGCGGCTTTAGCGGCGTTTTTTCCGTCGTCGGCGCTTAGCGCGCAAGAAACGCCGAGCGTCGCGGTTCCGTTTTACTCGTTGGACGGTTCGAGCGCCGAACCGCAAACGCCGCGCGCCGCTCGAACGTCGTCGGCGTATTCGTCGAAAGCGACCGGCCCGACCGTCGACGCGTCGCGCCCGATTTCCTTGGGCCCGAATCGGCCGACGTTGCAGATCGAGGACGTCGCGGAATTTTCGGCGGAACCGGAAGCGAACGAAAACGCTCTCGACGGCGAGCTGGACGTCGACGCGAGTTGGGACGACGAAACCGCGACCGTCGAGCAAATCGCCGAGGAGTGTTTTTTCGCGCTCGACCCGTATTCGTCGCTCTTTATCGACTATCCGCCGACCGCCGATTGGACGAACGCGGCGCTCTTGCGCGTCGACGAGATTTTGCCGCTTTTAGCGACCGAGCCGGAGCGAGCGGCGGCGATTATTAAAAAGTTTCGAGCGGAAATCGCCGCTTCGGAGCGAATTAAGGACGCGATCGTCGCAGCCGACCCGGCGCCGACGGCGGTCGCGGTTTTCGGCGACGCGAACGACGGCGCCGCGGCGAAAAAAGACGGCGCGTCGACGTTGGAAACGCGTTATTCGCTCGAACAACGATTGACGCTTTTCGAGTCGTTTCGTTGCGCGCTCGACCGAAGAGCGTTCGTTTGGGGACGCGCCGCCGAGGTTTTCGCGGCGAAGAATCGCGGCGAACTGGTCGAAGCGACCGAAATTTCGACCGCCGAACTCGCGCGGATTCGGGAAACGACCGCCGCGGCGCAAGCGTTTTTCGGCGATTCCGAGGTTGGGCGCAACTGGAGAACGAGCTTTGAAATCGACCTGCTCTTGACCGACGTCGACCGAACGCTCGAACTCGCGTCGCCGAAGTCGGCGCCGGGCGGCGTTTCCGGCGCGAGCGATTCCGTCGCCGTCGAGCGAACGCGGCGGACGAACTTTTTGCGCGACCGCTTAAATTCCGTTTGTTATAAGATCGAAAAAACGCCGATGACGCCGGAGCAACGCCGCGTTTTCGAACGTTCGCCGCTCGACGTTTGGGTCGCGACCGTCGCGCCGTTCGCCTGCGACCGCGCCGAACCGTTGGCGCTGCTGCTCGAATTTGAGAAATACGAACGCGACGCCGGCGGCGAAATCGGGCGAACGTTGCAACAAAGCGCGCGGCGGACGATAACGTCGCGTTCCGAAGTTTGCCGTCGTTTGGGGAAGGCGTTCGACGTCGTGTACGATAATCCGAACGCGAAGGCGTATGTTTCCGAAGCGTTGATCAACCGCCTTTTGCCGGTGCGCGACCCGGAATTTAGCGTCGTGCAAGAGACGGCGTTGAACAATCCGGTCGTCGGACGGCGGCGTTCCGACGTTCAGGTCGGAATCGAGCTGATTCCGGATCCGTCGCGACTGCTGATGAATTTGAACGTTTACGGGCGGGTCGTCGCGTCGACGAGTTCGAACGTCTTTCCGGCGACCGTTTACAATCAAAGTTACGCGAATTACGTCGGGAAAAAAACGCTCGAATGGCGCGACGACGGGTTCGCGTATTCGCCCGCGGTCGTTTCGGCGGAGTCGATCAATAAGCTGGGCGGCGTTCAGACGGACGTCGACTTCATTCCGTTGGTCGGCGATTTGACGCGCGAAGTGGTGCGGAGTCAGTACGAGGCGAAGCAGGGGGCGATCCGCTCCGAACTGAAGACGAAAGTCGCTCGCGAAGCTCGAGCGCGGATCGACGCCGAGGCGAACGAACGGTTCGACGCGGTCAACGCTCGGATGCGCGCGAACTTTTTCGCCGATTTGGAGCGGCTCGGGCTTTCGCTCAAAACGCAGCGTTCGAAAACGACCGACGAATGGTTGCTCGCGTCGTTGCGATTGGGAACCGATTTTTCGCTCGGCTGTCAAACGACGGAGCCGCCGACGCTTCCGGGCGCCTTCGCCGACGTCAAGCTGCACGAGTCGGCGGTCAACGCCGCGTTGGAGCGTTTGGAACTCGGCGGGAAAACGTTGACGCCGGCGGAAACGCTCGCGCATTTAGCCGAAAAGTTGAACAAACCGGGGTTGGCCGAAGTCGCGATCGAGGAAAACGAACTTCTTTTGTCGTTCGCCGAAATCGATCCGGTCGTCGTTCGGTTTTGCGAAGACCGCGTCGAGTTGCGCTTGAAGTTCGCGGAATTGACGCTCGGCGACAAAAGTTGGGAAAACGTCGACGTTCGCGTTTCGTATCGACCGACCGTCGCCGACGACGGCGCGACCGTTTTCGAGCGGGACGGCGTCGTCGAACTCGACGGCCCGGGCGGAATGCGGGCTCAACTCGCGTTGCGTTCGATCTTTTCCAAGGTCTTTCCGGCGTCGAAAGCGTTCGACTTGCGTCCGAAAATTTTCGACTCCGACGAACGTTTCGCGGGGCTGGCGTTGGGCTTGGCGCGCGTTTCTCGGGGGTGGTTCGCGATTTCCGTCGTTAATTTACAGGAGCGGCGGTAAATAAAACGGTCGCTTTCTGTTAAGGGGAATAGGAAAAAGTTTAGGATTAGCGCGACGGCGCCGATTGTAACGACGGCGGCTTCGGAATAAGACGTTTGTAACGTTTGCGCGCGTTGGCTTAATGGAAATTTTGGCGTCGAGGGGGCTTTTCGAGGAAAACGGGGGGTTTTTTTCTTGCGGTTTTACGATTATACTTTTATCCGTCGTTTGCGCGTTCGCCGCCTCGCCGCGTTTAAGAGCTCGGCGCCGAGCCGAACGACGACCGCGAGAAATTAAACGCTCGGCGGCGCGCGTCGTCGCGTTGCGTTCGAGCGAATTTTTAAACGTTCGAAAAGGTTTTCTAAAATGATGAACGCTAAAAATCAACCGGCTTCCAAACAAAAGAACGCCGACGTTTATTTTGCTCCGACCGTTCGCGCGCTTCGCGTCGGCCCCTTCGCTCAGAAGCGCGTCGAGCTTCCCGAAGGCGCGCGTTACTCCGTCGCGACCGCCGAAGCGGAACGCTTCTTTGTTCTTGAAAAACTTCTCGCGACGAAATAACGCCGACGAAGGCGTATAATAAGCGCGACGAGTTCTGAAGGTCGTCGCGTTAACGGCGTTCGGCGTTCTCGATTAAAAGACGCGAATTTTTAATCGAAACGGCGCGCGGTCAAGTCGTCTTGAAAAGATCGTCGAACGACGCGTTCGAATAACGGAGAAAACAACGTTTTTTTGAACGCGTTAGCGGCGTTTTGTCCCGTTGCGAGCGTCGTCGAACGTTCGTCGTCAACGCCGCGTCGCGTTTTGCAATATCGCGTAATTCTGGTACGTTAGGTAAGCGAAGAAAAACGCCGCGAAAACGCTTCCTCGCGAGAAAAAGAAGTAAGCGAGCCCGGCGGCGCAGACGACTGAAAGCGTCAACGCGTTGCGAACGCCGTTTTTCGGCGAAAGTTGCGCGCCCAACGCCGTCGCGATTTGGCCGCCGTCGAGCGGATAAACCGGAACGAGATTGACCGCGCCCCAAAAAACGCAAATCCAAATAAAGCCGAAAACGAAATAGCCGAGAAACGCGGCGAGCGGTTCGCCCGAGTCGACGCCGATCGCCCATTCGGTCGGAAAAACGATCGGAAGCGGCGTTCCGGCGGCGATTCCGACGGTAAAGTCGCAACCGCAAAGGAACGCGACCGCGAGAAGAACGGCGACGCCGAGAAAACCTGCGCCCGCTCCGGCGAACGAAACGAGCGCGCTTTCCCAGTTCGTCGGTTTTTTCGAATAAATCGGGCGCCAACTCGTAACGCCGCCGAAAACGGACGCTCCGCTCGGCGAAGTTCCGATTCCGAGCGCGATTTCAGGCGACGCGTTCCAAAGGCGTTTCGCCGCGAGCGCGTGTCCGAACTCGTGCAACAGGAACGCGAGCGTCGTCGCCGCCGTCCAGCCGAGAAGCCCCCAAACCCAAGGCGTTTCCGGGTCGATTCGGCTCAAAAAGGGCGAAAAAGCGACGCAAAGGAACCAAAAACTCGGCAAAACGGCGACCGGAACGCCGAACAAGCGGAACTTCCAAACGTATTGGGACAAGGGGCGAACCTCGGCTTTCAAACGGCGAAAGCGCGACCGGCGAAACCGAACGCCGCGTCGCGCTCTTCGTTATTTCTCGACAAGAACGTCTTTATTCTCGCCGCTCGACGAAGCGGACGAGCCAAAAACGAAACGTTTTCAGGCTTCCGGCGGGTCGATTCCGAAATCTTTGATCGTCAGGAGGGAACGGAAGCGGTAACCGCGGTCGGCGAACGCTTGCGCGCCCCCTTCCATTCGGTCGATGATCGCGATAACGCCCGCGACTTTGATTCCGGCCGCTTCCAAACGTTCGATCGCGATCAGCGACGAACCGCCGGTCGTAACGACGTCTTCGACGACGACGACTTCGTCGCCGGCGCCGATCGGGCCTTCGATGTATTTGTTGGTGCCGTGTCCCTTGCTTTCTTTGCGAACGAGGAACGCTTTCAGGTCGAGCCCGCGAAGCCCGGCGACGGTGATGACCGCCGCGGCGATCGGGTCGGCGCCGATCGACATCCCGCCGACCGCTTTCGGAAGCGCGCCGTCGGCGAGGAGCATTTCGAGAATCCCTTCGCCGACGAGCGTCGCGCCGCGCGAGTCGAGCGTCGTTTGCTTACCGTCGAGGTAGTATTTCGCTTTTTTGCCGGACGCGAGGATAAAATCGCCGAATTTGAGGGATTTTTCGCGAACGAGATTCAATAATTCGTCTTTACTGTACATTGGCTTTTCCTCGAAGGTTGGAAGGAAACTCGAAAGGGCGTCGGAAACTCGCGAGCGGAGCTTCCGAAAGGCGCGCGGCGACCGGGCCGACCTTGCGCAAATTTCTTTTATTATAAAGCGCTCGACGCTTTTTTCAACGGGGCGGGCGAAAATGACGGCGCAAGAAACGACGAGCGGCGCAAGCGAAACGCCGCGACGTTCGAAAAAGAACGAACGCTCGATTGGCGAAACGTCGAACGGTTCGCGTTTGCGACGGGCGAAGTCGTTCGAAATCGCGTTCAATTCGCCGTTTTCGCTTGGGTCGCGTCGTCGCGAATTTTCGAGCAAAAGAGGAAAGCGACCTGCAATCCGAGTCGAGCCCGCGACAATTCCTCCAACGCGTCTTCGTCTCCGGCTTGCGCGGCGACCGTCCAAGCGGCGAGCGCGCGGCGGCGGTCGAGCGGAACGCCGTCGCCTTCCCAGTAACGGAGCGCAAGACGCCGCGTCGCTTCAATTTCGCCGGCGGCCGCCGCGGCTTCGAGCCAAAAGATCGCGAAACGTCGGTTCCGTTCGCAACCGCGTCCTTCGAGCAAACGGTCGCTCAGTTCGACGGCGGCGCTTCCTTCGCCGAGTTCCGCCGCGACGCGCAACAGATATTCGCCGCAAACCGCGTTTGGTTCGACGCCTTCGCCGCGTTCGCAACAATACGCCAAGTTCGCCGTCGCCGCCGCGTCGCCGCCGATCGCCGCCGCGCCGAAGAGTTCGAACGCCCGACGGTCGTCGCGCTCGACGCCTTCGCAACCTTGGGAACAGCGGAGTCCGAGTTCGTTTTGCGCTTCCGGAAAGCCGCCGCTTGCCGCTTGTTCGAGCAAACGGAGTTCTTCGACCGAATCGCGCGGCGTTCCGCGACCGACGGCGACGCAACGCGACGCTAAAAACGCCGCCTCCGCCGAACCGGCTTCCGCTTCCGAACGGAGCCAACGAACGCAATCTTGCGCCCGGCGGTCGTCGAACGAACCGTCCGCCGTTTCGCGACCGAGCGTCAACCGAGCTTGCGCGTCGCCGCGTTCCGCCGCTTCGAAGAGCCAACGCGCCGCTTCGCGTTCGTTGGCGTCGCCGCCGATTTGGCGCAACTGATAAGCGAGTTCGGTTTGAGCCGTCGCAAAGCCGCCCGCCGCGCTTCGACGCAACAGCCGCAACGCTTCGTCGACGTTCGCGTCGCGTCCCCAACCGTTCCAAGCGAAGATCGCGAGGAAGTAAAACGCCGGAGAAAAACCGGTCGCCGCCGCGCGCTCGAAGAGCCGCAACGCTTCGTCGCGGTCGACCGGGATTTCGAGCGGAACGGCGGTCGCCGCTTGCTGAACGCTTGCGTCGACCGGTTGCGAAAACGACCGTCCGTAAAGACTCGCCAACCCGAGCGAACAGAGCGCGTCCGGATTCTCGACGTCCGCCGCGCGCCGATAAAATTCGAACGCTCGCCGCTCGTCGCGCTCGACGCCGAGACCCGTCTCGAACGCGAATCCGACGTCGTAAAGCGCGACGCCGAGTCCCGCCTCCGCCGCCCGCAAACTCCAAGCGAACGCTTGTTCCGGGTTCGGCTCGACCCCGCGACCGTCCCGAAACGCGAACGCGACGAACGACGCGTCGACCGCCGAACCGAGTTCCGCTTTCCGCAAGGCCGCTTCGAACGCTCGCTCGAGCCAAGCGCGCTCCGCTTCGACGTCTTGAGGAACGCCGACGCCGTCCCGATAACAAACGGCGAGACCTTCGAGCGCCGCCGCGTCGTCGCCGGTTCGCGCCTCCCAAAAGAACGAAAAAGCGCGTTCGCGGTCGCGCTCGACGACGCCCTCGCCGTCGAACAAGATTTCGCCGACGAGTCCGAGCGCCGCCGGTCGCTCGTCGAACGCGCCTTGCTCCAACGCTCGAACGCCCCAATCGAACGCCGCTCGAACGTCCGGCGCGACGCCGAGTCCGAACCGAAACGCTCGCGCGAGACCCGTTTGCGCGTTCGCGTCGCCCGCTTCCGCGCCGCGTCGCCGGAGTTCGAACGCTCGGCGCCAATCGCGCTCGACGCCGCGACCGTCTTCGTAAAGTCGCGCCGACGGTTCGAGCGCGGAAACGTCGCCCGCGTCGACGAGCGTTTGCAAACGGCGCGCTTCTTGGCGCCAACGGGCCGCGTCGGCAAGTTCCGGCGTTTCGAAGCAATTTTCGGAAGCGTTCATTAATTCGATTTAGCGTCGCGTTAAACGTCGAGTGAAAATAGTTGTCGAATAGTTGCGAAAATATTTTGGTAAAAAGGTTCGGGAACGGCGCGAGGCGGGCGTCGAAGCGCGGTTTTGAAAAACGGAACGACGACCGCTCGACGCAAACGACGTTCGAGGCCGAATTACGTCCAAAGTTTGCGGTCGAGCGCGCGGTAGCCGATCGCTTCGAAGAGGTGCGGCGTTTCGATATTTTCCGCGTCCTCCAGGTCGGCGATCGTTCGAGCGACGCGCAAAATCTTGTCGTGCGCCCGGGCCGAAAAGCCGAAATCGTTCATCGCCGACTCGAGAACGGAGCGCCCGGCGTCGTTCAGTTTCGCCCAGCGTTCGAGTTCGCGGCGGCGCATTTGCGCGTTCGTTCGAATCGACGTTCCGGCGTACCGCTTCGCTTGAATCGCTCGCGCTTTTAGGACTTGCGCTCGAACTTCGGCGCTCGACGTTCGCGGCGCGTCGGACGAAAGTTCGAGATAGGAAACCGGCGGCGTCTCGATGTGAATATCGATTCGGTCGAGGAGCGGGCCGCTGACGCGCGCCATATACTTCTCGATCTGCCCGACCGAGCAACGGCAAGCGCGGCGCGGGTCGTTGCGGTATCCGCAGGGGCAGGGGTTCATCGCCGCGATCAGGACGAAAGCGGCCGGGAACGTTTCGCTCCGAGCGGCGCGCGAGATCGTCGCTTTGCCGTCTTCGAGCGGTTGACGCATCGCTTCGAGCGTCGAGCGGCGGAACTCCGGGAGTTCGTCGAGGAAAAGAACGCCGTTGTGCGCCAAGCTGATTTCGCCGGGCGTCGGTTTCGCGCCGCCTCCGACGAGCCCGGGCGCGCTGATCGAATGGTGCGGCTCGCGGAACGGTCGCGTCGCGACGAGGGGCGCTTCGCCGTTTAATTTTCCGACCGCGCTGTAAATTTGCGTCGTTTCGAGCGCTTCGTCGAGCGTCGGCGGCGGAAGAATCGTCGGGACGCGCTTGGCGAGCATCGTTTTTCCGGTTCCGGGCGGGCCGATCATCAGCATATTATGCGCGCCCGCCGCCGCGATGGTCGCCGCTCGTTTCGCGCTTTCTTGGCCGAGAACGTCGGCGAAATCGACGTCGTATTGCGAAAGCCGCTCGAAAAGCGCGTCGGAGAGGCCCGCTTTCGGTTCGATTTCGAGCGCGCCGCTCAAAAAGCCGACCGCGTCGTTCAAGCGGGAAATCGGGATCGCGTCGATTCCTTCGACGATCGCCGCTTCGCTCGCGTTCGCCGCCGGAACGAGAATCCCGCGCAAACCGGCCCGCGCCGCCGCGAGCGCCGACGCCAAAACGCCCCGACAAGGCCGCGTCGAGCCGTCGAGCGCAAGCTCCCCGACGACCGCGTATTCCGCCAAACGCTCCGACGCGAACTGCCCCGACGCCGCGATCTCGCCGAGCGAAATCGGCAGGTCGAACGACGCCGCGTGTTTCGGCAAATCCGCCGGCGCCAAGTTAACGACGACGTCTCCCGCCGGAACGCCGAAACCGCTGTTCGCGATCGCCAACTTGACGCGGAACGCGCTCTCGCGAACGACCGTCTCAGCCAAACCGACGATCGTCGTTTTCCCTTCGTCCTCCTTGCTTTTCGCGACGCCGCGCCCCGAAACGTCGACTTCGACCTCGACCGGCGTCGCGGAAACGCCTTGAAGCGAAAACGTTTTAACTTTGATTAACATTGCGAAATTCCTCGCGAAAAGGAAAGCGGGCGGCGGCGAGCGCGGTCGGGCGGGCGGCGCAAAATTTAAGGATCGGGAAGGCGAGAAAAAACGCGCCGCGGGACGGCTCTCGGCAAGGTCGCGGCGCCGTTCGGCGTTTCAGTTTTGCGTCTCTTGCGACGTTTGCGACTCTTGCGCGTCGGTCGCCCATTCGAAGACGCCGAATTTGCGGAAGCGTTGGTAACGCTCTTCGACGAGGCGTTCGACCGGGATTTTCGTCAGCTCGCGCAGTTGCGTCCGCAAATATTGCTTCATTCGCAACCCCGCCAAACGACAGTCGCGGTGCGCGCCGCCGACCGGCTCCTCGATCACGTCGTCGACGACGCCGAATTTGAGCAAGTCTTTCGACGTAAATTTGAGCGCTTCGGCCGCCTTGTCCTTGTGTTCGCCGCTCTTCCAAAGGATGCCCGCGCACCCCTCCGGACTGATGACGCTGTAATACGAGAACTCCATCATCGCGACGCGGTCGCCGACGGCGATTCCGATCGCGCCGCCGCTCCCGCCTTCGCCGATAACGACCGCGATAATCGGCGTCGGAAGGGTCGCCATCTCGAACATCGACTCCGCGATCGTCTGCGCGACGCCGCGTTCCTCCGACGCGACGCCGGGGTAGGCGCCGGGGGTGTCGACGAAGCAAATAATCGGAAGCCCGAACTTCGCCGCCATTCGCATCTTCGCGATCGCTTTGCGGTACCCCTCCGGGTGCGCGCAACCGAAGTTGCATTGAACGCGTTCCTTAGCGTCGCGCCCCTTTTGGTGTCCGATCACCATCGCTTTGAACTCGTCGAGTTTCGCCCAACCGACGCGGATCGCTCGGTCGTCGCCGAACGTTTTGTCGCCGTGCAACTCGACGAACTCGTCGAACACGAGGTCGATGTAATCGAGCGTTTGCGGACGCTCCGGGTGCCGCGCGACTTCGACCGTTTCCCAAGCGTTCAGGTTCGCGTAAACTTTTTTCGTCAGCTCGGCCAGTCCGAGGCGCAGACGTTGAACCTCTTCGTGAATTTCGGGCGAATCGGCTTTTTTGCGCAACGCTTCGAGGCGCGCTTCCATCTCAAAAATAGGTTGTTCGAACGAAAGGCGTTGTGCGACGGGCGGCATATCGCGGTTCTCCGGGAAACGAAAATATCGGAAAGTCGAAACGTCGAGCCGCGGTCGCGACGGCGCGCTTCGTCGACAGGGAAGGAGGCTTGCGCGGCGGCGGGCGAGCGGCGTTGGACTGAGTTGGTAATATGGGTAAAAGACGACGTTTAAGCGTCGGCGTTTTTTTCGTTTTTTTCTTCGCGTCGGCGTTTTGCGCGGTTTCGATTTAACTTTTTTGGAAAAAAGATGGAAAAACGGCAAAAAAATTGCGCGCGTTGCGCTCTATATGCATATATAAAGAATATAGGGGGCGTTTTGCGACGCGGGCTGTAAAAAGAAAAACGAATTTTTTTGGATTTTTTTTATATCCTCGCGCAATTTCCACTCGGCAGGTCGTCTAAATATAACGGAGGGGCGACGGAATCGTCCGAGCGCCGCCGACGTATGATTAAATATATACGGAGGAAAAGCGCGGCGTCAAGAAGCGATTTTAGAAAAAAGGAAAAAAGATAAAGATTTTTTAGCAAGAAAAAAAGGAAGACGGCAACTAACTTTGAAACTCGTCGTCGCCGTAAGTTTCGACGACGGGAGAGTCGGTCGACGGAGGCAAGAAGCCGCGGTCGATCGGCGGGAACAGGAAAATTTAGGATAACGACAATGGTGAAGTCGATTGCAAAAGAGATCAAACGAGCCGAACGGAGATTTGCGAACGTTCGTTGCGAACGCGGCGCGTTTGAGTTTGACGAAAACATCGACGATTTGCGCGAATCGTCGAGCGGAACGGTCGCGTCGTCGCGTTCCGAATTTTCGCGTAAAGACGATATGAAGGAAGAGATTTATCGAGAATTTTGTCGCGGCGTTTCGATCAAGGAGTTGGCGCAAAAGTTTGGTCGCGCCGTCGCGTCGATTTATCGAGCGGTCGGAGCGCGCCGCGCCGAGAAAATTTTCGCGTTGCCGCTCGATTACGTCGCGAGCCCGGAATTTGAGCGAGCGACGCCGAAAACGGAGCGCGCGTTGCTTGTTTTCGGCGAAGAAAAAAAGACGAACGCCGACGAAACGGTCGCGATTCGCGTCGACGGCGGTTCGAGCGTCGCGAAGGAAAAGATCGGCAAACCGCGCGCGGCGGCGAGCGTCGAATCGGCGTATTTGTCGCGGCTCGACGATTCGCCTTTGTTGAGCGCCGCCGAGGAAGCGTTTTTGTTTCGAAAATTCAACTTCCTCAAATTTAAAGCGGCTCGATTGCGCGCGACGCTCGATCCGAAAAGACCGAAAATGTGCGCGATGGACGAAATCGAACGCCTGTGGAACGAAGCGGTCGCGACGAAAAAACGCTTGATTTCGGCGAATTTGCGGCTCGTCGTTTCGGTCGCGAAGAAATACGGCGCCGGTTCGCTCCTCTCGTTCAACGAGTTGGTCAGCGACGGGAACGTTTCGCTGATGAAAGCGGTCGAGAAATTCGATTACACGACCGGAAACCGATTCAGCACTTACGCGACTTGGGCGCTGTATCGGAATTTCGCGCGAACGATTCCGGACGAACGGAAGCGCGTCGAGCGGTTCCGCCCGGGCGACGTCGCGCTCTTGGAACTGAAGCCGGATTATCGGTCGGCGCCCCGCCAAGCGGAACGCGTTTACACCGAGCGAACGGCGCAAGTGAAGCGGTTTATGAGCGGTTTAAACGAACGCGAACGCGCGATCGTCGAGATGCGATACGGGTTCGGCTCCGTCGACTCGAAACCGAAAACGTTGCGACAAGTCGGGCAACGTATGGGCGTAACGAAGGAACGCGTGCGTCAAATCGAAATCCGCGCGCTCGAAAAAATGCGCCGCATCGCGGAAGAGGAAAAGTTGGAAATTCCGGACTTTTATTAAGCGGCGGGCGGCGTTTAACGTCGCGACGACGCGTTCGCCAAACGGACGGCGTCGAGTAAAAAGGAACGAAGCGAGCGCGTCGGCAAGCGGAAGCGAACCGGCTCGCTCGCTTTTTTTCGGTCGCCGCGTCGACCGTTAACGTTTCGCCGTTTTCGCCGTCGCTTTGACCGCCGCCGCGAAATAAAAGGAGCCGATCGCGCAAAGAACCTCGTCCGAACGGGGCGACCGCGCGAAATAGTCGGCGAGAAAGGCGCGGAAATCCGGGATAACGCGAATTTTGCGGCGCGCCGGATCGTCTTCCGCAAAGCCTTCTTCTAAAACGCTTTCGGTCGCGCGGATTAACTCGTCGATCGGGAGGGCGCGCGCTTCCTGCGAACGCTCGGTGAGGAGAATTTCGTCGACGAACGGCGCCGCTTCGGCCAGCATTCCGCGAACGTCCTTGCCGACCGTCGTCGCGAAAAGAATTTTGATTTTGCGGTTCGGGAAGCGTTCGAGCGCCGCTTGAACGAACGCCGCGACCGAAGCGCGATTGTGCGCTCCGTCGACGTAAACCGCCGGCGATTGCGAAACTTGTTCGAAACGACAAGGCAAAACGATTCGCGACGCGGCTTGGCGGAGCGTTTCCGACGAAAGGGCGGGCGCGTCCGGTTCGAGAACGCTTAAAATTTTGAGGGCGATTTCAAGGTTCCAGCGTCGCGAGTCGTCGAACGGAGGAGACGGAAGCGCCGCGACTTCGGGACTTATCGCGTCGATTTGATAAAGCGGAGCGCCGAACTCTTCCGCTCGACGGCGAACGACGGCGCGAACCGTTTCAACGTCGGCGGCGGAAATCGTCGTCTCCGGTTCGATTCGACGCGACGCGGCGGCGCCGGGAAGACGCGCCGTTCGAGCGTTCAAAACTTGCGAAAAACCGACGCCGCAAACGACCGGCGCGGGAGACTTAATAATGCCCGCTTTCTCTTCGGCGATCTCTTCGAGCGTCGAACCGAGAACGTCGCAATGGTCGTAGCTGACGCTTGTAATCGCGGCGACGTCGGCGTCGCAAACGTTGGTCGCGTCGAATTTGCCGCCGAGCCCGACTTCGAGAATCGCGACGTCGACTTCGGCGCGGGCGAAGAGGACGAGCGCGACGACGAGCGACCATTCGAAGAACGTCAACGGGCGAGAGTCGCCGCGTTCCCTTTCAAAGCGGGCGTAAAGTCGGGCGAGTTCGAGGAGCGTTTCCGCGAAAAACGTTTTGCCGCAACGCTTTCCGTTGATTTGGAAGCGTTCGGTCAACTCTTCGATATGCGGCGACGTAAAGAGCCCGACGCGACGCCCCCGAGCGCGAAGGAGCGCGTCGAGCGAAGCGCAAGTCGTGCCTTTGCCTTTGGTTCCGGCGATATGGACGATCTTAAAATTCTTTTCCGGGTTTCCAAGGAACGCGAGAAAGTCTTTTAATCGTAAAAGGTTGCGTCGCATTTCCTCGTAAGGGATTTTCCGAAACGTTTCGTAATTCGTGCGTTTGTAAAGAAAGTCGAGAGCGCGGCGGTAAAGATCGTTTTCTTTGGCGGACATCGCAAAAAAATAAGGGCAAACGCGGCGGAAAAGTCGGGACGGCGGAAGGTTTTAAAAATAAACGACAAGGTGAAAACGCAAAATCGCGTCGCCGAAAACGGCGCGAAAAACGTCGCGTTCCGCGGAACAAAACGCGACGTTGGGACAAAACGCCCCCGTTCCGTCGAGCGCGCCGCGAAGGAACGCTCGACGGTTGGCGGGGAAGTCTTGGTTCGACGTCGGTTAAACGACTGGCGCCGTCAACCGAGAGCGACGCCGTTCAACGCTCAGCTTTGGAGCGGTTTCGTCATACGCATCGGGTCGAGACCTTCGGCGAGTTGATCCGGCGGGAGAATTTCTTTTTCTTCGCAGAGTTGACGGATCGTTTTGCCGGTTTTGAAGGCTTCTTTCGCGAGCGCGGCGGCTTTTTCGTACCCGATGTACGGGTTGAGGCCGGTAACGATCGAGAGGCTTTGTTCGACGGCGGACGCGCATTTTTCGCGGTTCGCTTGAATGTCTTGGAGGCACTTGTCGGCGAAGACGTCGGCGCCGCCGGCCAAAATGCGGACCGATTCGAGCGCGGCGTCGGCCATCACCGGCATCAAAATGTTGAGTTGGAATTGACCGCCCGAAACGCCGGAAAGACCGAGCGTCGTATCGTTCCCGACGACCTTCGCCGCGAGTTGCATAACGCTTTCGCAGACGACCGGGTTGACTTTGCCCGGCATAATCGAGCTGCCCGGTTGGAGGTCTTTGAGGATGATTTCGTAGTAGCCGCAACGCGGGCCGGAGCCGAGCCAACGGATGTTGTTCGCGACGTTCGAAAGGGTGGTCGCGACCGCTTTGAGGAGCGAGTGCGCGGCGACGAGGCCGTCGCGTTGGGCGTTCGCTTCGAAGTGGTCGGCGGCTTCGCGGAAAGCGATTCCGGTTTCTTTTTCGAGAATCGCGGCGACGGTGGAGCCGAATTTCGGGTCGCAGTTGATGCCGCTGCCGACGGCGGTGCCGCCGCACGGGAGTTCGCAAACTTGTTCGATCGCGAGATGGCAGCGTTCGATCGCGAGTTCGAATTGACGGGCGAAACCGCCGAATTCTTGACCGAGGGTCAACGGGGTCGCGTCGGCCAAGTGGGTGCGGCCGATTTTGAGGACGTCTTGCCATTCGGCGGATTGACGTTTAAGAATCGCGAGGCATTTTTCGAGCGCCGGGATGAGGCGTTCTTTAATCGCGACCGCGACCGCGACGTGAATCGCCGTCGGGAAGGAGTCGTTCGTCGATTGACCGCAGTTGACGTGGTCGTTCGGGTGAATCGGTTTTTCTTGCGAGAAGCGGTCGTAACCGGCGAGTTCGAGCGCGCGGTTCGAGATGACTTCGTTCGCGTTCATATTCGACGAGGTGCCGGAACCGGTTTGGTAAACGTCGATCGGAAATTCGGCGTCGAGTTTGCCGTCGGCGACTTCGCGAGCGGCTTGGTACAACGCGGCGAGTTCTTTTTCACCGAGCGGAGCGCGACCCTTCGTCAAGCGGCCGAGTTGGGCGTTCGCTTGAGCGGCGGCCCATTTGAAGAGGCCGATCGCGTGAATCAGTTCCGGAGCGATGCGCGAACCGGAAACCGGGAAGTTTTCGACGGCGCGTTGCGTTTGCGCTCCGTAATAAGCGTCGTGAGGAAGGCGGACTTCGCCCATCGTGTCGCGTTCGACTCGGTATTCGGACATTTATGGTCTCCTTGGAGAGATAAAATGGGGGTAATAGGTGGAATGCGAAAGCCGGCGCGTTCGGGCGGCGAAAAGTCGGCGTTCGAGGCGCGGCGTCGGGCGTCGGCTTGCAACGGCCCGACGCTATCGTCCATTATACGCCTTTTTTGAAAAGCGACAAGAGGACGGCGGCCCTTCGAACGGCGTTCCGGAACGAAAAAAACGCTTGAAAACGCGCCGGTTAGGTAAAATAGAGTAAATGAAGCGAAAAAACGCCGTCGACGAACCGCGAACGGGGAACGCTCGACGGCGCAAATCGGCGTTGGTTTGGGGAAAACGGCGAAAATAGGCGGTTTGCGGCGGCGGACGTAAAAACGATAGACTGCGCGGCTTGCGTCGATTGCGTCGATAGGCGTAAAACCGCAAGCGGCGCAAGTCGCGTAAATTGCGTCGACGCAAGCGGCGAGACGGCGGAGAAAAACGCGTCAACCGAAGCGGCGCAATCCGACGATTCCGGCGAGAATCAACGCGACGCAGATCGTTTTCGGAAGCGAAACCGGCGCGCCGAAGAGAACGACGTCCAAAACCGCCGCGCCGACGATTCCGATTCCGGTCCAAATCGGGTACGCGACGCCCATCGGGAGCGTTTTCATCGCCGTCGAGAGGAGCCAAACGCTGCCGAACATCGCCGCAAGCGTCGCCAACGACGGCCAAAAAGCGGAAAAACCGCGCGAATACTTCATTCCGACCGTCCAGGCGCACTCGAGGAGCCCGGCGATAAAGAGCAAAATCCAATTCATCGTTAAAGAGTTGATTTTTGTCTCGGTTAGGGTCGTCCCTAAGGAAACGGAACCGCGTCGAGGTCGTCCCCGACGCGGGCGCTTAACGCGCTTCAAGAGCGAAACGACGTTGGAACGGGTTTCGCTAATTTGCCTAAAACGCCGATTTTAACGCGCTTCGACGGAAGCGAAAGCGGGCGAAACCGGCGATTTTGCCAATATATTAATAAACGATAAACTTGGCGGCGAAAAAAGGAAAAAACGTTGACAAAGCGAGTTTTGCTAGTTTGCCTAAAACGCCGATTTTAACGCGCTTCGACGGAAGGGAAAGCGGGCGAAACCGGCGATTTTGTCAATATATATTAATAGGCGGTGAAAACGGGCGGCGGTTCGCGGGAAAAAACGCCGCAAACGCGAACGAACGCGGCGTTTTCTCCGTCGCGGAAGTTTTTACTCGGCGGCGAGCGTCGCCGGGGCGGGCCAACGGTAAACGCGGACGTCGAAACCTTCGAAACGGTCGACGAGGAAACCGCCGTCGAGCGTTGCCGTCGCGCCGTCTTCGAAGAGGCGTTCGACGGGGATTTGAGCGTCGCTCGGCGCGGTCGCGGAGAAGTCGAAACGGACTTCGACCGGCTTTGGGGACGCGTTGACGGCGACAACGGTAATTTGACCGCCGCTAACTTTCAGGAGCGAAACGACCGACGGGCCGCCGAGCGGGTCGAGTTCCGGGCCGTTTAAAACGGTCGCCGTCGGTTGGAGTTCCGGGCGCGTTCGCTCGACGAGAACCGTTTGAAGGGACGCGATTCGTTTCGAGACGGTCGTTAAGTTTTTCCAAACTTCCGGGTTTGCGCAGCTTCCGTAATTCGGCAAGTTCCGTTCCGGCTCGACTTGATCGCCGTAAGTGTACCAAACGATTCCGTTCGCTCCGGCGGCGAGCGCGGCGAAGCTGGTCGCGTTCAACTCGCGGAACGTTGGAAAGCGCGTCCAACCCCAACCTTTGAACGACTGCAAAATCGGCCAAATCGCTTTCGGGCCGTCTCCGGCGAGCGCGGCGTCGCGGCGGCTGATTCGCATATCGCGGAGCGTCGCGGCGACGGAGCGTTCGCCCCATTCCGGCTCGTCGCGGCGGAA
>JAGBDD010000097.1 GCA_017937685.1 Thermoguttaceae bacterium
AAGCGACGGCGCGCTCGCGACGTTCGCCGCTTCGCCCTTTTACTTTAGAAAGTGCCCCGATGCGTTTTTCTCGTTTGCTCCTTAGCGTCGCCGCGACGTCGGCCCTGTTCGGCGCCGCTTCGTTCTCCGTTTCCCCGGTCGCTTCCGTTTTCGCTCAAGACGAAGCCGCGCAAGCCGAAAAGGCTCCGGTCGACGAAAGCGCGTTCGACGTTCCGGCCGGCAAGGACGAAGCGTTTTACAAAGAACAAATGAACAAAATTCGCGAAGCGTTCAACGCGCTCCGCCAAGACGCGACCGATATGAACGCGCTTTACCTCAAAGCGAACGTCGCGACGATGACCTGTTACAAATATCTTTCGGAACTCCCGGATATCGACGCCGCCGACCGAACCGTCTACTTCCGCAATTACGTCTCCGGGCTCGGTTACGTCGGCGACCTCGACGGCTTGAAAGCGCTCCTCGCCGCCGAAGAAGCGAAAGACCCGGTCGACCAAAGCCGCGTCGACCTCTTGAAATTCCAAGTCGCGAGCGTTTCCGTCGACAAAGCGATCGAAGCGAACGACGAAGCCGCGATTAAGAAACTCGGAACCGAGTTGATCGAAAAAGCGAAAACCGACGATTACTGGGCGTCCCGAACGCCGTCGATTCTCGAAGACCTCGCCCGTTCGAAACCGGCGATCGGCGTTCCGATGTTGAAAGACCTCTGCGCCGCGTTCGCCGCCTCCGACGACGAAAGCCGCAAACGGATCGCGACGCGCTTCGAAGGGAAAATCCGCTTCGCCGACCTCGTCGGGAACGAAATGAAAGTCGAAGGGCTTTACCTCGACGGAACCGAAATCGACTGGAAATCTTACCGCGGCAAGGTCGTTTTGGTCGACTTCTGGGCGACCTGGTGCGGCCCGTGCATCGGCGAAATCCCGAATATGACGAAAATGTACGAAAAATACAACGCCGCCGGGTTCGAAATCCTCGGGTACAGCATCGACGACGACCTCGAACGCTTGCACAAGTTCGAAGAAGACCGCAAGCTGCCTTGGAAGACCGCGTCGCGCAAACTGACGCAAGACGCCGAAAAAGATTACGTTATCATCAGCGAATATTACGGCGTCAACTCGATTCCGACGATGGTTCTCGTCGGCAAAGACGGCAAAGTCCTCAGCACGAACGCTCGCGGCCCGGAACTCGAACGCCTCCTCGGCGAACAATTCCCGGAAGTCAAGTAAGTCGTTAATTCTTAACGCTTACAACAACAGACAACACGCGGCGCCGCGTCGGAATCGATTGCGTTTCGACGCGGCGTTTTACGTCGGGTTTTCCGACTTTCGCGCGCCCGCCTTTTCCGACGATTTTAACGCAAGTCATTTTAAGAAAAAAATTAGTCGAAATCGCGCGACGTCGCTTGACGCCGCTATCTTCTGTCGCTAAAATAAATTTGGCAAACGCTCGTCGGTTCTCGGTTCGCAAACTTTTTTTTCGCAACCGTCGCGCCAAAAACGATTTGCGATTTACGAGCGTTCTAAAACGAAAGGGCCCGTCAATGCGCGTTTCTCGCCTTCTACTTGCCGTCGCGACGCCGACAACGTTGCTCGGCGCCGCGTCGCTCGCTTTTTCCGCATCCGCGCCGTTCGTCGTTTTCCCGGATTCGACGACGTCGCCAAACGCCGCCGTTTCGGAACTTACCCCGGAACAACGCGCGCTCTTCGCCGTCCCCGAAGACGGACTGAGCGTCGAAATTTACCAAAAACGTTTAGCCGACGCCGACGCGTTCCTCCGCGACGTTCGCGAAACGGTCGACGCCGAAACGTTCGCGACGTTAAGCGCCGAAATGCGACCGGTTTGCGTCGCCGCGTTGCGCAACCTCGCCGACGCGCCCCAACTCTCCGACGACGAACGGTCGCAATATTGGAGCGATTTGGTCGACCGCTTGACCGAAGCGAACGATTACGACGCCTTGCGCGCTCTCCTCCTGAACGAGCAAAACGAACAGAACCTTATCTCAAAGCGTCTTCGCGACTTAACGTCCGCCGAGGAACGCGCCGCGGAGTATCGTCGTTCGGCGTTTCATTTTAAGCGCGGCGAACGCGCCGCCGCCGGTTATTTCGACGTTTGCGTCGTCGTCGCGGAAGAGCGGCAATTCGACGCTTACGAGTTCGCCCAAATAACGGGACGCATGAGCGCTCATTCGCGACGCCCCGACTCCGAGTTCAAAGCGCTCGCGCCGACGCCGGAGTTGTTCGACGTCCCGACCGACCAAACGGTCGGCTTTTACCAGCGCCGCGTTCTCGAACTTTTGCGCGTCGCGCCGAACGCCGAGCAAGCGAAAGTCGCCGCCGCGTTAAAAACGATCTTTCGCTTGCTCGCCGACGCCGACGTCTCATACGAGGACGCCCGCGTTTACTTAGCCGCTTACACGGAAAGACTTTCGCAAGACGAAGCGAAACAAGTTCTCGAAGAAGAGGAAGCGAAAGCGGTTCCCGATTCGCGCCTCGTCGCCGCTCTCGAACCGCGCGCTTTTGGCGGAAACGGATCGCGTCGAAGCGCCGCGCAAACGCCGAACCCGACGTCGCAAGACGCCGAGAAGCCCGAGCCGCCGCTCGACGAAAGCCTTTTCGACGTCCCGGACGGCGAAACGACCGAATTTTATTACAAACGCTCCCTCGCGCTTCGGGAACATTATAACGCCAGAACGCGCTTGGCGGGCCCGCTTTACGCCTCCCCCGGAACGGAGGAAGCGCGCCGTTTTTTCAACGCGTTAACGTCGCTCGATAAAAGACTTGCCGACGATTCGTCCCTTTCGTTTCCGGAACGTCGCCGCTATTTCGACTCGTTCGTCGACGCGCTGACGAACGCCCGGAAACTCGACGAACTCCGTTCGCTTCTCGACGAGGAAAAAGCGGCTCGCGACGCGACGTCGTCGGAATTTGCCGCCGCTCGCGTCGACGCGGTCGAAGACGCGATTTACTCGGTTCGATTTTATCAAATTCTCGCCGACGTTCGCCAACTCCCAAAGCCGTCCGACGCGACCTATCCCCCCGCCTCTCCGACGTTAACGCCGGAACTCGAAACGGCGTTGCGAACGCTCGAAACGGATATTCTCGCGAAAGCGACCGCCGGGGAAAAACGCGCGCTCGCCGGTTGGGTACGCCCGCCGTTCAACAACTCGGGCCTTTCAAACCGTTGGGCCGGATACGCGGTCGGTTTCGCCCACTCGCTCGACTGGATTTCGCCGGACGAAGCGAAATCGTTCCGCAAAGAGCTTTACGCCGTCCTCTCGTCGCTCGAAACGCCGGAAGATCGCGAAGTCGCGGAGCGTTTGCAACGTCAAATTCGCGTCGACGACCTTCCCGGCGCCGAATTTCCCGTCGAAGGCGTTCTCGCCGACGGCGCGGAACTCGACAGGGAGTCGTATCGCGGCAAAGTCGTTTATTTCGCGGTTTACAATTCCGCGTTTTTAACGAGCGAAAAAGCGCTCAAAGATCGCGCGCGCTTTAACAACGGGGAACGCTTCGCGAAACTTCGCGACCAATACGCCGACGCCGGGTTCGCGATTCTCCTTTACGACCTCGCGACGGAACCGCCGAAACCCGGAACGGCGCCGAACGTTTTCGGAGTCGAACCGAGCGGCGTTTTATCGCGCGCTTTAACTCGCGGCGCGAAAAAAGATTACGCCGATTTGAGCGAACTTTATCTCTCGTTAGAGTTTCCCGGCGCCGGAGTTATCGTCGACGTCGACGGCAAAGTTCTCGACGCGAACGCGTCGCCGCTCGACTTCCGAACGTTGAACAAACTCGAAACGCTTCTTCGAGAGCGTTTCCCGAACGTCGGCGGCGCTTCGTCAAAGTAAACGCGGGCGTTCGCGGAAACCGGTTTCGCGACTTCCCGGAGTTTGAAGAAACCGCGTCGCGCCGCAAGAATAAGAAATAAGGGCGACCGTCCGTCGACGCTCGCCCAATTCGCCGCGCCGCTCTTTGCAAGCGGCGTTTTCTCGTTTTTTCGCCGAGCGCGACGCTTAAAGATCGTCGTCGGAGTCTTCGTCGAAAACGTCTTCGTCGGAGTTGAAGTCGTCGAAATCGTCGTCCGACGCAAACTCGGACGCGTCCGCGTCGTCTCCGCCTTCCTCTTCCTCCGGGTAGTCCTCGTCGTCGATCGCTTCGTTGAACTCGTCGTCCGGCAGAACTTCAAAATCTTCGTCGAAATCGTCGTCGAAGTCGTCCGACTCAAAGTCGTCGTCGAAATCGTCGTAAAGCGCGTCGTCGGCGTCGTCGTAATCGAACGCGTCGCCAACGCTCAAAATCTCGTCGACGGAACCGTCTCGAAAACCGGCGTCCAAGTCGCGGCGCTCGTCGTCAAAACGCGGCGCCAACGGAGCGTTCGACCGCGCGGCGAACGACGGTTCGTCGTCCCATCTCGTTTCTTCGGAGCGAAAATCGTTCATTGATTCTTACCTCGTTAACAACGCGGCGCGTCGATAAATATTTTTCAATCTAATCGTTCTGATTTCAGTCGTTTATCGTTTTTCCCTCGCTCTCGCGCCGACGCGGCGCCAAGCCGTCCGACGCTCGAAAACGACGCGAAGCGCAGGGCGTTCCCGATTATAGCGCCCCGCGACGTTTCGAAAAGGGGGCCGACCGACGCGACGCCCCGCGCTGAATCAAAATAATCGGAATATTTTCGCAAAAAAGTTAATTTTTTTCGTCAAAACTCTCCCGTCCTCGCCTTTTTTCTTTTTTTCGCGCCGTTTTTTCCTTTTTTTCGTTTCGCGCGCCCTCTTCGCCGCTTCGTCAAACGTCGATTTCGAAAAAAATCCGGACGAAATCGCGCTCCGTCCCCGCCCGGGGCGCTAGGCGAAATCGCAAATTTGAACTAAAATAAAAGGACGGCGGTCTCGACCGTTCGCGCGGCGCTCCTTGAACGTCGCGGTCGAAATCCCGCCCAAACGTTTAACGGCGGCGAACGCCGGAAATTAGGCAAATTAGGCAAAAAAGAGGAAATACGGTGTTTCGAACTAAAACTTGCGGGGAATTGCGCGGCGCGAACGTCGGCGAAACGGTCGTTTTGAGCGGTTGGGTCGACTCGGCGCGCGACCACAGCGGCGTTTTCTTTGTCAACCTTCGCGACCGCTACGGCAAAACGCAAACGGTCTTCGACGCGGCGGCGGACGCGGCGCTCTTCGAATCGGTCAAGACGCTGCGCAACGAAGACGTCGTCCAAATTACCGGCGAAGTGATCGCGCGCCCGGACGGTCTCGTCAACCCGGAAATGGCGACCGGCGAAATCGAAGTCAAAGCGCAAAAGCTCGTCGTCCTGAACCGCTCCGAAGTCGTTCCGTTCCTCCCGAGCGCGCCGGAAGTCCCGGCGGACGAACTGCGCCTCAAGTACCGCTACCTCGACCTGCGCCGCGCCGAAATGCAACGCGTCCTTACCTTGCGCCACCGCATTGTCAAAACGATGCGCGACTTCTTCGACGAAAACGATTTCCTCGAAGTCGAAACGCCGATTCTCGGCAAAAGCACCCCGGAAGGCGCCCGCGACTACCTCGTTCCGAGCCGCGTTTCGCAAGGTTCGTTCTACGCGCTTCCGCAGTCGCCGCAACTTTACAAGCAGCTCCTGATGATCGCCGGTTACGACCGTTACGTCCAAGTCGCCCGCTGCTTCCGCGACGAAGACCTTCGCGCCGACCGCCAACCGGAGTTCACTCAGCTCGATATCGAAATGTCCTTCATCGAAATGGAGGATATGATCGGCCTCCTCGACTCCCTCGTCGCGCGCTTGATGAAGGAAATTAAGGGCGTCGATATTCCGCTCCCGCTCCCGCGCATCTCTTACGACGAAGCGATGGAGCGTTTCGGGCACGACGCGCCGGACTTGCGCTTCGGGATGGAGCTGAAAGACGTTACGGAAATCGCGAAGACGGTCGACTTCAAAGTCTTCCGTTCGGTCGCCGAGTCGGGCGGGCGCGTTCGCGGGATCAACGTCAAAAACGCCGCCGACCAATTCAGCCGCCGCGATATCGACGGCCTCACCACTTGGACGGCGGAGCAATTCGGCGCCAAGGGGATCGTTTGGTTCAAGGTCGACGCCGACGGCAAACTGACCGGAACGAGCGCGAAAAACTTCTCCGAAGAAGCCCTCGAAGCGATCGGCGCCAAGCTCGAAGCGGAACCGAACGACTTGCTCCTCTTCAGCTGCGGCGACTTCACCCTCACTTGCCGCGTTTTGAACGGTTTGCGTCGTCGTTTGGCCGCGCAACTCAAACTTTACGACCCGGAAGAAATGAACTTCTGCTGGGTCGTCAACTTCCCGATGTTCGACTGGGACGACGAAGAAAACCGCTGGGTCGCGACGCACCACCCGTTCACCGCGCCGCTCGTCGAAGACCTCGCGAAACTCGACGGCGACGACGACGCGATTCGCTCGATTCGCGCCCAAGCCTACGACCTCGTCCTCAACGGTTACGAAGCGGGGGGCGGCACCATCCGCATTCACGACCCGGCGATTCAAAACAAGGTCTTCGGCCTCCTCGGAATGACTCGCGAAACGGCGAAAGAGCAATTCGGCTTCTTGGTCGACGCGCTCCAATTCGGCGCTCCGCCGCACGGCGGTCTCGCGCTCGGTCTCGACCGCGTCGTTATGTTGTTCGCCGGCGTCGACAATATCCGCGACTGCATCGCGTTCCCGAAAACGGCGAAAGCGTCCGACCTCATGACCGGCGCGCCGTCGGAAGTCGCGCCGAAACAGCTCGCCGAACTCGCGATCAAGTCGACCGTCGAACCGAAAACCGACGAAAAAGCCGACGCTTAATCCGGCGCCGCTTTCCCGTTAAGCCGCTCTCGCTCCGACGCCGACGTTTTTTCGCCGTCGGAGCGGGCGGCTTTCCCCGTATAACAACTTTTCCCGCAAACTTTACGTTCGTCGACGCGACGAAAGGAAACCAACGCAATGCAAACCGAATACGACAAAATTCAAGAGGCGGTCGCGGCGATTCGCGCCCGTTGGTCGAAAGAGGCGGAAGTCGGAATCGTCTTGGGCACCGGGCTCGGCGGTCTCGCCGACGCGATCGTTCCGGACGTCGTTATTCCTTACGAAGAACTGCCGCACTTCCCGCGTTCGACGGTCGAAACGCACGCCGGGAAGCTGATTCTCGGAACGCTCGAAGGGAAATCGGTCGTCGCAATGCAAGGCCGCTTCCACTTTTACGAAGGCTACTCGGCGCAACAAATCGTTTTCCCGATTCGCGTTATGAAGGCGCTCGGCGCGTCGCTTCTCGTCGTTTCGAACGCTTGCGGCGGCCTGAACCCGCAATTCAAACGCGGCGACGTGATGCTGATCGAAGACCATATCAATCTCCTCGGCTGCAACCCGCTCGTCGGCCCGAACGACGACCGAATCGGCCCGCGTTTCCCGGATATGTGCGAACCGTATTCGCAAGAACTGATCGAAAAAGCGCGCCAAGTCGCCGTCGAAAACGGCGTCCTCGTTCAAAAGGGCGTTTACGTCGCCGTCGCAGGGCCGAACCTCGAGACCCGCGCCGAGTACCGCTTCCTTCGCGGAATCGGAGCGGACGTCGTCGGAATGTCGACCGTTCCGGAGGTTATCGCCGCCGTTCACTGCGGAATGCGCGTTCTCGGCCTCTCGATTATCACCGATATGGGGCTCGCCGACGCGCTCGAACCGGCGAACATTGCGGAAATTATCGAAACCGCCGCGGGCGCCGAGCCGAAAATGAACGCGATCATTCGCGGCGTGTTGCGCTCGCTCTAATCGCCGTTCTTCCCAACGCTTAAAAGATTCCGGCGCGTTCGACCGCCGCTTGCCGAACGCGTCGTTTAACCCATTAACGTTAAAGAGTTTATCAATATGTCGAACGATACCCCGCTCGCCGACGGCGCTCCGTCGCAAGGCGCGAATTTCCCGCAAAACGAAGAGGCGCTCGTCCGCCGTTGGCGCGAACTCGGCGTCTACCAAGAATCGCTCAAACGCCGCCGCGCGTCGAACAAAGGAACCTTCGTCTTTTACGAAGGCCCGCCGACCGCCAACGGCGTTCCGCACCCGGGCCACTGCTTAACTCGCGCTATTAAAGACCTTTATCCGCGTTACAAAACGATGAAGGGCTATCTTTGCGAACGCAAAGCCGGTTGGGACACGCACGGTCTTCCGGTCGAAGTCGAAGTCGGCAAAGAGCTGGTCGCGGCGGGACTTATCGCGGAAAACTCGAAGGAGGAAATCGAAAAGTTCGGCCTCGAACCGTTCGTTCACCGCTGCATCGAAAACGTCTTCCGCTACACGTCGCAATGGGAAGAGCTGACCGAGCGCATCGGTTTTTGGGTCGACCTGAAAAACGCTTACGTTACCTATCATAAGTCGTTCGTCGAAAGCGTTTGGTTCGCGCTCAAGAATTTCTTCGACCGCGGTCTCCTTTACCAAGGGCACAAGATCGTTTGGTGGTGGGCGCAGGGCGGCACCGCGCTTTCGTCCGGCGAAGTCGGCCAAGGTTACCGCGAAGTCGGCGACCCGAGCGTTTTCGTTCGCTTCCCGCTCCTAAACGACGGCGCCGACGAGCGTTTCGCGAACGTCGATCTCCTCGTTTGGACGACGACGCCTTGGACGCTCCCGAGCAACCAATTCGCGGCGGTTCACCCCGATCTCGAATACTCGGTCGTTCAAATGAAGACGCCGGAAGGGGAAGCGGACGGGAACCCGGTCGTTCTCGCGTCGGCGCTCGTCGAAGCGGTCGCGACGAAAGCGAAACGGACGGCGGAAGTTCTTTTCACCGTCGGCGGCAAAGACTTGCTCGGCAAGCGTTACGTTCCGCCGTTCGACTATTATTACAAAACGCTCGGCGACAAGAAGGGCTCCCTCAAAGACGGCGGCGAAGACTACCTCGCTTGGCGCGTTTGCCCGGCCCTCTTCGTTACGACCGATTCCGGAACCGGCCTCGTTCACGAAGCCCCGGCGTTCGGCGAAGTCGACTACGATCTTCTCGTCGAGCAAAAGGCGCGCTTCGTCGACGGTCAGGGCCCGGACTTGATCTGCGCCGTCGCCGCCAACGGCAAATTCACCGACGCGGCGCCCGATTACGAAGGTCGCTGGGTCAAGGAATGCGACAAGGACATTTCGCGCAACCTCAAAGAACGCGGGATTTTGTTCCACCTCGAACAATATCTGCACGATTATCCGTTCTGCTGGCGCGCGCCGAACGATCCGCTCATCCAATACCCGCGCAAGAGCTGGTTCGTCAAAACGACGAAGTTCGTCGACAAAATGCTCGCGAACAACGCCGAAATCAACTGGCTCCCGGAACACATCAAAGACGGGCGCTTCGGCAACTTCCTCGCGACGAACGTCGACTGGGCCCTTTCCCGCGAACGCTTCTGGGGAACGCCGCTCCCGGTTTGGGTTTGCGAAGAAACCGGCTACCAAGAGGCGATCGGCTCTTACGACGAACTCCTCGCGAAACCGAGCGTCGCCGGAACCGACGTTTGGGCCGCCGCTCGCGACAAAGCTAAAGCCGAAAAAGGCGACGCTTGGAGCGAAAAAGACGACGAGCTTTGGGAACACCTCAAAGTTCACAAGCCGTATATCGACGCGGTCGTTTACGACTCGCCGAAGGCGCCGGGCGCGAAGATGCGTCGCGTTCCGGAAGTCATCGACTGCTGGTTCGACTCCGGCGCGATGCCGTTCGCGCAGCTCGGCTATCCGCACAAGGAAGGCTCTAAAGAGTTGTTCGAAGCGAACTTCCCGGCGGACTTCATTAGCGAAGCGATCGACCAAACGCGCGGTTGGTTCTATTCGCAGCTCGCGATTTCGACGCTCCTTTTCGGCGACGAAGCGTCGGGGAATCCGACGAAAGCGTTCCCGCACCCGTTCAAAAACTGCATCGTTCTTGGGCTTATGCTCGCCGAATGGTACGAGAACAACGCCGACAAGAACGACATTCGCTTGACCGAAAAAGAAGCGCTCGAAGCGTTCGGCAAAGGCAAGTTCGCCAAGCGCGTCGGAAAGATGTCGAAGTCGCTCAAGAACTACCGCCTGCCGAAGGAAATCTTCGACAAATACGGCGCCGACGCGCTCCGTTGGTACTTCTTCGCGAACCAAGCGCCTTGGAACTCCATCGTTTACAGCGAAAACTCGATCAAAGACTCGATGCCGGAGTTCATCATTCGTCTTTGGAACGTCGTTTCGTTCTTCAACGTTTACCAAAAGATCGACGGTTTCGCGCCGGAGAAAGAAATCGACCTCGCCGCCGCGAAGGCCGCCGGGTCGAACCTGACGCCGGAAATCCTCGCGACCGCCGCGTCGTATCGCCCGATTTCGGAGCGCGCCGAACTCGACCGCTGGATTTTGAGCGAACTCAACGCGACCGTTAAAGCCGTCGACGAACGAATGGACGCTTACGACCACTTCGCGGCTTGCGGGCAAATTTCGGCGTTCGTCGACTCCCTCTCGAACTGGTACGTTCGCCGCAGTCGCGACCGTTTCTGGTCGGGCGAAGAGTCGACGACGAAAGCGGACGCGTACTGGACGCTTTACGAGTCGCTCTTGACGCTCTCGAAACTGATCGCGCCGTTCGTTCCGTTCCTCGCCGAGCGGATTTGGCTCCAACTGACCGAAAACTTCGGCGACGCGGCCCTTTGCAGCGTTCACCTTTGCGATTACCCGGTCGCCGACGAAACCGCGATCGACGAAGCGCTCTCGAAGCGAATGGCGCAAGTTCGCGAAATCGTTTCGCTCGGTCGCAACGCCCGAATGGCGTCGAAGCTGAAGGTGCGTCAACCGCTCTCCGGCGTCGAAATCGTTATGGGGGACGCCGCCGACGTCGCCGCGGTCTCGCCTTACGTCGCGCTGATCGAGGAAGAGCTGAACGTCAAATCGGCGAACTTCATCGAGCGCGCCGACCAATACGTTTCCTACGCGGTCGTCCCGGACTTCAAGAAACTCGGCCCGAAACTCGGCAAACTCCTTCCGAGCGTCAAGAAAGCGCTCTCCGGTATCGACGGCGCCGCCGCGAACGCCGAACTCGCCGCGTCCGGAACGCTCAAACTGACGCTCGACTCCGGCGAAACGGTCGAACTGACGACCGAAGAAGTCCAAGTTCGCCTCCAAGCGAAAGAAGGCTTCGCCGCCGCGCAAAGCGCTTCCTGCGTCGTCGTCCTCGCGACCGAGCTGACGCCGGAGCTGATCGTCGAAGGGCGCGCCCGCGAACTCGTTCGCGCGATCCAAGACCGCCGCAAGGAACTGAACTGCGATTACGTCGACCGCGTCGTCGTCGGGCTCGTCTCCGACGCCGCCGAAGTCCGCGAAGCCGCCGAAACGAAAGCGGATTACGTCAAGGGCGAAACCCTTTGCGTCGACCTCCGTTTCGAAGCGCTCGACGGCGTCGAACCGACCGAAGTCAAGGTCGACGGCGCGACGGTCGCCGTTTACGTCAAAATCGCGCGCTAAGCGTTCGATTTTTCCCGTTTACGAACCGCGCCGACGTTCGCCGTCGGCGCGGTTCGCTCGGCTTCGCTCCGCGAAAATTTCGTTTCATTTTCCAATAAGCGTTTTTCATTTCGTAAAAGGGCTTTTCTTATGGCTAAAAAACTTCCGATCGCGGTCTTGATTTCCGGAACGGGCCGCACCTTGAAAAACCTGATCGATCGCATCGAAGCGGGCAAACTCGACGTCGAAATTCGTCTCGTCGTTTCTAGTTCGAAATCCGCGCCCGGCCTCCAATACGCCGAACAAAACCGTATTCCGGTCGCCGTTGTTCAAAGTTCGGAATTTGTCGGAAAACAAGAATTTAGCGCCGCCGTGTTCGACGCTTGCCGCAAGGCGCAAGTCGAATACGTCGCGATGGCCGGTTATTTGAAACTTCTTGAAATTCCGGAAGATTTCGACAACAAAGTGTTGAACATTCACCCGTCGTTGCTTCCGAAGTTTGGCGGCGAAGGGTTTTACGGTCGCCGCGTTCACCACGCCGTGCTTGCCGCCGAACCCAAAGAAACAAAAAGCGGCGCGACCGTCCACTTCGTCAACAACGTTTACGACGACGGCCCGAGGATTATGCAAATGGAAGTCGAAGTTAAAGAAGACGACACCATCGAATCGCTGAGCGACCGCGTTCTCCAAGAAGCCGAGTTCGAACTCTACCCGATCGTCCTTCAAGCGTTCGCCGAAGGCCGCGTTAAAAAGAACGCGAAAGGCGAATATTACGTTGAAAACGCGAAATAAAAAGCTCTCCTAAACCGCGTTGTTTCGTTGCTTAACAGCAACTTTTCGTCGACCGTTTCGCCGCGTCGTCTTCGCTCGCGGCGGAACGGTTTTATTCCGTCCGTTCCCATTCGACGCGAGCCGTTTTCGCCGACGTTGCGCCGCCTTACCGAAAGTTTAACGAATGCCGTCTTTACCGCTCCTTTTAACCGGTCTTTTTTTTGCCGCGATCCTCGCCATCGCGGCTTGGGGGATGAAAAAAACGCAGAACGTGAACGACTTCCTTCTCGGAGGCGGCGTTCTCGGCCCTTGGATTCTCGCGATTTCTTACGGCGCGGCGTATTTTAGCGCGGTCGTTTTCATCGGATTCGCCGGGCAATACGGTTGGGTAAGTTCGTACAAAGCGCTTTGGGTCGGCGTCGGAAACGCGGTTCTCGGCGGCTTGGTCGCTTGGCTCGTTTTGGGGCGGCGCACGCGAACGATGACGCGGCGGCTGAACGCGTCGACGACGCCGGAATTTTTCGCGACGCGCTACGGTTCCGACGGAATGAAAATCGCCGGAGCGTCGATTATCTTTCTCTTTTTGCTCCCCTACACCGCGTCGGTTTTCGCCGGGTTGACGTATCTTTTCACCGAAGTTTTCCACGTTTCGCTCTTCGTCGCGCTCACCGCGGTCGTCGCCGTTACGGGACTTTATATCGTCTTCGGCGGGTACAAAGCGGCGGCGCGCATCGACTTCCTGCAAGGGATCGTTATGTTCTTCGGCGCGACGGCGATGGTTTGGTTCGTCGCGCGTCGTTTCGCCGGCGAATACGGCGGATACGGCGCGGCGTTCGCGAACGCGTCGGAGCTTTACCGACTTCGCCTCGAAGGCGCGGCGGGCGAGCTTCAAGTCGCGCCGGTCGACCCGATTTCTCCCCTTGTTTTCTGGTCGGTCGTCTTTATGACGTCGATCGCGCCTTGGGGGATGCCGCAAATGGTTCACAAGTATTACGCGATTAAAGACGAAGGCCAAATCGTCAAAGGCGCGGTCGTTTGTTTCGTTTTTGCGCTGTTGGTCGGTTGCGCGGCGTACCTGACCGGCGCTTTTTCGCACCTCCTTCCGCCGGAAATCCTTGAAAAAACGTTGACGAACGGCGCGATCGACCCGCAGAAACTCGTTCCGATTATGTTGGTCGAGTGCCTGCCGCAATGGTTCTTGGCGATCATTTTGCTGTTGGTGCTTTCGGCGTCGATGTCGACGCTCTGTTCGTTGGCGTTGGTTTCTTCGGCGGCGGTCGGGGTCGACCTTGTTAAAGGGTATATCGCGCCGAACGCCTCGGAAAAAACGCACTTGACGATTTTCCGCGTTTGTTGCGCCGTTTTCATTTTCTGCGCCTATTTTATCGCGCTTTTCAATCCGTCCTGGATCGTCGCGCTAACGTCGCTGAGTTGGGGCGCGGTCGCGGGCGCGTTTTTGGCGCCGTATATGTACGGCCTCTATTGGCGACGGACGACGAAAGCGGGCGCGATCGCCGGAATGATCGCCGGTTTAGTCGTCGCGAACGGATTTTATTGGGGACTTTTCGTCGTCGAGGGCGCGGGCGTCGCGAAGAAATTGTCGCCGCTGGTCGCGTCGGTCGCGATGCTCGTTCCGTTCGTCGTCGTTCCGTTGGTCAGTTTGCTTTCGAAACCGCTCGATCCGGAACGCGTCGCGAAAGCGTTTGGCGACGACGCGACCTCCGAAAAAACCGACGCGGCGGCCTAACGCGCCGCTCTCGAAATTTCGCGCTTTCGGCGGCGCGAATCCGTTCCGCCGAAAGCGAGTAAAAACGACAAAATCTTAAAAAAAGCCGAAAACACTCTTGCGTCGCGGGGGCGAAATAAGGTATACTTCCCGCGACCTTTTCTCGACGACCGCGACGCCGAGCGCCGTTTTTCCGCCGCTCCGTCGCTCGTAAACGGCTTGAAAAGTCGAAAAATTCCGCCCGACGACGCAAGAAAACGCCGTTCGCGGCAACAAAGAAACGGGGCGCGACGCGTTGCGAGCGTTCGCGCCCTTAAATTCGCCCAAATCGGCCAACTTGAACGCAAAGGACGTCGAATGACTACAATTTACGCCGGGAAAAAATTTCGATTGGCGTCGTTATTGTTAATCTTCTCGCTAACGCTCGCCGCCTGCGGTTTCGCGGCGCCTCCGGCGAACGACTCGAACGCGCCCCTCGCCCCGAACGCTCGCGATCGTTTGATCGCGATCAACTTCACGCGGCTCCTCGAAATTCGACACGTTTCGAAAAAGAAGATCGACGAAGGCGTCTCCCAACGCGGTTTCGAACTCTTTTTGAAAGCGGTCGACCCGACCAAAATTTACTTGACGAGCCAAGACGTCGCCGAGTTCGAAGCGCAATACGCGAAAGACTGCGCCCTTAAAGCGAAAGAAGGCAAACTCGACGCCGCGTTCGCCGTTTACAATCGCTTCCTGCAACGCGTCGACGAACGAGTCGCCCTCGCGCAAAAAACGCTCGACGAAAACAACTTCGACTTTACCGTCGACGAAGAATTTATTCGCGAACCGGAACTCCTCGACTACGCGAAAAGCGACGCGGAAGTCGCCGACCGTATGCGCCGCCGCGTCAAGTTCGAACTCCTCGCGCTTGAAGCGGAAAAACGCGACGAAGAAAAGGAAAAAGCCGACGCGCCCGAAACGAACGCGACCGCCGAAGCGCCGGAACCGATCGTCCCGGGTCGCGCCGAAGACCCGATTTCGAAACTCAAGCGCCGTTATTCGACGTTGCAAAAGCGTTTCCATCAAACGTCGAACGACGACCTGCTCGAAATCTACCTGACCGCGATCGCGAACGCTTACGACCCGCACACGACCTTTATGTCGCCGAAATCTTACGAAAACTTTATGATTCAAATTAGCTTGAATCTCGAAGGGATCGGCGCGACGCTCCAATGGGACGACGGTTACACCATCGTTAAACGCATCGTCAAGGGGAGCCCGGCGGAAAAACAAGGCGAACTCAAAATCGAAGACAAAATCGTCGGCGTCGGCCAAGGCGTCGACGGCGAAATCGAGGACGTCGTCGATATGAAGCTGACCGACGTCGTCGAAAAAATCCGCGGCAAAGGCGGCACGACCGTCCGTTTGGAAGTCGTTTCCGAAGACGGCAAACGCAAGATCGTCCCGATCGTTCGCGAAAAGATCGACCTCGAAGACTCCGCCGCGCAAAGCGCCGTTTTCGTCCTTTATCAAAAGGCCGACGGAACGGTCGAACTCGTCGACGAAGCGGACGCCGAAACGAAAAAGCCGGCCGACGCGGTCGCTCAACTGAAAGTCGGCGTGATCGACCTGCCGAGTTTTTACCTCGATATGAAGGCGAAAAACAGCGGCGACGCCGGACGCAGCTCCGCGACCGACGTTGAAAAATACCTTGAAGAGTTCAACGCGAAAGGCGTCGACGCTTGCGTTCTCGACCTCCGTTACAACGGCGGCGGGTCGCTTCCGGAGGCCGTTTCGCTGACCGGGCTTTTCATCGAAACCGGCTCCGTCGTCCAAGTGAAGCCGTCCGAATTTGGGCCCGACCGCGCGCGTTCGTTGAACGACCCCGACCCGAAAGTCGTTTGGAAGAAACCGCTCGTCGTCCTGACGAGCCGCTTGAGCGCGTCGGCGAGCGAAATTTTCGCCGGAGCGATTCGCGACTACGGTCGCGGACTCGTCGTCGGCGACGAAACGACGCACGGCAAGGGCTCGGTGCAAAGTATGAACGAAATTTCGAGCGTTCTCTTCAACTCCTTGATGCGCGAAGCCCCGAATTTCGGCGCGATGAAGGTTACGATTCAAGGGTTCTACCTGCCGAGCGGCGTTTCTCCGCAGTTGCAGGGCGTCCCGTCGCACGTCGTTCTTCCGCAGTTCACGAGCGTTCTCGAAGACATTGCGGAATCCGACCTCGACTACCCGTTGACGTTCCCGAAAATCGAACCGGCGCGCTACCCGAAATTCAACCTGACTTCGCCGAGCGTCGTCGAATCGGTCGCGAAAAAGTCGGCCGCTCGCGTCGCCGCGTCGGAAGATTTCGGCAAAGAAATCGAAAAGATGGAGCTGTATCGAACGAGCAAACTCCGCAAAGCGACGCCGCTTAACCGCGAAAAATACTTCGCGGAACTCGACAAACTCGACGCGAACAAAGAGGAAACCGAGAAGATGGAAGAAATCGTCAACGGCGAATCCGGCGTCGAACGCGACTATTACCTCGACGAAGCGTTGCGCTTGACCCGCGACTATTGCGAAGCGCTGCAAACGCAACAACTCGCGCTCTAATCGCGCCCGATTTCGCTCCGTTCGCTTAACGGAAGCGACCGTTTAACGGCGAAAGAAGCGCCGCGCTCGACCGTTCGCGTCGACGCGGCGCTTCTTTTCGCGCTTTTAACGCTATCTAACGTCGCGCTCCAGCGTTCGCCGAACGACGCGAATCGCAAACTCCGTCCGAACCGCGTCGACGTCGAACGCGTTCCCCGCCGCTTTTTCGCCGATTTCGCCGCTCAGCTCCGCCAACGAAACGACGCGCTCTCGCAACTCCGGCGGCGCTTCGGTCGACCGATTCCCGACGTTGACGCCGACGCCGACGACGAGAAACTCCGCGTTCGGCGATTCGATCAAAATCCCGGCCAACTTCCGTTCGCCGACGTAAACGTCGTTCGGCGGCTTCACCCAAATTTCGGCGTTCGGCGCGAACTCCCGAGCCGTCGCCGCGACCGCGTCCGCGACCCGCAACGAAAGCGCCGCGCTCTCCCGACGCGTCAGCCGAAAATCGCGCCAACGAGCGATCAGCGAAAAAGTCAGCGCGCCGTCCCAAGCGGCCCAAGTATGCTCGCCGCGTCCGCGCCCCGCCGTTTGCCGCTCCGCGCCGACCCCAAACGGAGTCGCCGTCGTCTCGTTCGCCGTTCGAATCCAATCTTTCGCCCAATCGTTTGTCGAGCCGACCGTCTCCAACCAAAGCGCGCCCGCGATCTTCGCTCGCCGCGCGATTTCTTCGGCGTTTATCCGTCGCGTTTCCCTTCTTTCCATTTTCCTTCCGTTTTTTGCTCTTGACGTTTCGCGCCTAATTTGTTATACCCCGACGTCGGTTATTATAGCGCCGCGACGCAAAACTTCCAGCGGCCCTTAAATAACGACGCCGTTTCGCTTTTCAACGTTTTACCGTCCGACCGTCCGGTCGGCGCCGATTCGAGGTCGATTATGCTTCGCAAATTCCCGAGTAAAGCCCGACGAACCGCCGCGTTCGCGTTCGCCGTCGCCGCGTTTTTCGGCGCGATCTTCGAGGAACTCGGCGCGGTCGCCCAATCGCCCGAACTTTTGAACGTTCCCGGCTGGGCGCGCCGAACCGCCGAAAACGGCGTTTGGCAAGTCGCGTCGGGCGTTCCGCGTCGCGACGTTTTCTTGAACGGCTCGCCCTCCGTCGGCGCCGCGTCGGACGGCGTTTTCGACGGTTCTTTTTCCGGCGCGCTCGGACGTTCGTTCGTCTTACGCGGACAGGTTCCGCCGGTACTTTCGCCGTCGACGACGGCGGAAAAAATCGGCGAATCGACCGTTTACGACTCGACCGCGCCTTTCGTTCTCCCGCCTGTTACCGGCGACGACCCCGAATTCGCGCCGATCGCGCCGACGCTCGACGAAGAAGCGACGACGATTCAAAAGGTTTTCCGATACCGAGACGCGATTTCCGCGGCGTATATCTTTATGCCGAAAGGCGACGCGAACGGACTCGGCGTTCACGAAGTCGAAGGAAGGATTCTGTTCGCGTTTCCTTGGGAAACAATGCGCGAACACACCTGCTTCAACAACGGCTTTTTCCTGTTGGCGCCGAGCTTTAAATACAACCATTGGTCGCAAACGGACGTTCCGAGCGCGCCGTTTAAAATGCCCGACTCCACCTTCGACGCCGGGCTCACCACCCTCTTCGCGACGAATCTGCGCGACTTGGAGGTAAAGGTCGAAGTTTCGGTCGGCGTCGCGTCGTCGTTTGAAAAGGTCGACTGCGACGCGTTTTACATCCGCGGGCGGGCGATGGGCGCGCTTCCGATCGATAACGACAAACAAGTGAAGGCGACCGGCGGGCTCATTTATTACGACCGAATCGAATACAAAATCGTTCCGAGCGGCGGGATTATTTGGCGCCCGAACGAGCAAAACATTCTGCGCCTCGTTTATCCCGACCCGCGCTGGTCGCGTTATATCGGCAAGCTAAGCAACGAAACCGACTGGTGGTTTTACATCGGCGGCGAAATCGGCGGCGGACGCTGGCTGATCGAAGATCGCGGCGAAACGTTCAACACCGACTACAACGATTACCGCGTCGGTCTCGGGCTGACGTTCGCCTGCGACAAAATGCAAGGCGGCTTTGAAATCGGCGGCGCGTTTGGTCGCGAACTCGTTTCGAAACAAGGGGTTTGGTACGAGCCGAAAGACGTCGTTTACCTAAAAACCGGCTTTAAGTTTTAACCGACGCCGCGACGCAAGCGTTCCCGTTCGGCGCGCGTCGCTTTTTTTTGCGCTTTTCCCGCCGGTAAAAAATCGGGACGTTTTCTTCCGACCGTCCGGGCAAAATCCGCCGTCCGGCGCGCAACTTCCTTTTCCCAACCGTTTTACCGTTCCTTAACGCCGACTCGTGTTTCCGTCCGTTTTTTCGCCGCGTCCGTTCGTTCTTTTCGCCGCCTTCGCCGGTCTTTGCGGCGTCGATTCGTCGACGTTCGGCGCGACGCAAACGGTCGTTCCCCCGGCGAGCGTCGAATTGGAACCGACGGTTCCAACCTCTTCCGACGTCGAGTTTTATTCCGCCGATTCGAACGATTTCGCGACGATTCCCCCCGCCGAAACCGCCGCGACCTCCGCGTCCGTTTCCGGAAACGCCGAAAACGCCTTTTCTTTTTTAGACGACGTCCCGTCGCCGTTCCAAATCGACCCCGACGCGTCCCCGTTCCGACTCGGCGGCGGCGCTCCTCCGTTTCGCCTCCCCGACGCGGAAGTCGACGGCGGCGTCCAAATTTTCGAAATCCCGGAAACGAAAGCGACGCGTTTCGGGCTCCTCTCCGCGCCGGAACTTTCGCCGGAAATCGCCCTAACGCCGGAGCCGACTTCGAACGCAACCGACGACGTCGAAACGGTTAAGCTCGACCCTTATTTTTCGCGCAGTCCGTCGAGTTGGGCGACGACGTCGATCCGCGAAGGGCGAAATTCCCTCTTCCAAAGCGTCGGTTTCGAAGCGTCGAGCGCCGCCAATACCGGGGCTCTCCGTTGCGGTTTGCTCGAAACGCGCGCCGACGTAACGCTCGGCCTTCCGCTTCCGACCGTTCAAACGCCGCTCCTCGTTTCGCCGACGTTCGCTTGGACGCAAATCGAGACGCCGGAATATCTTCCGACGCCGTTCGACGACAAACTTTCCCTCTTTTCGCAAGGGTTGGCGTTCCAATATTACGTCCCGCTGAACGAACGCCTTTTGATCAACGTCAACGTTAACGCCTTTTATAACACCGATTACCATTCGAGCGCGTCGGACGCTTGGTTTTTCAACGGTTACGCGGCCGCCGCTTGGAAAATCAACCCGACGACGAACCTCCTTTTCGGCGTTTATCACAATCCCGCGGCGGAAAGTTGGAAAACGATTCCGGTCGGCGGACTCGTTTGGAAACCGCGCGACGACTTCTATTTAGAAGCGATGATTCCTTACCCGAAAATCGCCAAGCGCGTCGATTTGGGCGTCGTCGACAAAAATATAAACGCGTCGCCTCACTGGATTTACGTCGCGGGCGAAGTCGGCGGCAACATTTGGGCGTTCGAAACCGCTTCGACAAACGACGTCGCGTCCCGTCCGTTCGCGACGCCGAACGTCGCCGCCGAACTCGCGGCGCTCCGTCGCGACGCAATTTGGGCCGGGCGGCAAGCGCGCGTCCGCTACTTCGACTTCCGAATTTTCGCCGGAATCGAAACGAAAACCGGGCGCGACGTCGACTGGGCGCTCGAAGCCGGCGTCGCGTTGGCCCGCGAATTAACGATTCAAACGACCGACGCCGGCCCCGAATTTAACCGCCGTTACACGCCGAACGCCGTCGGAATCGTTCGTTTCCGCGCGAGTTATTGACCGACGAACGCCCCTTCCGTCTTGCCCAAACCTCCTATTTTCACCATTCCGTCCGACGCGACGCAAAATCGACGGGGGCGTTAAAAAAATCGCGAAATCGGATATAATAAAGGAACGAGCGCGTTCGTCCGACGTTCGGCGCCGCCCCGCGACCCGCTCTCGTTGCGACCTCCGTCAAACGCGCCTTCCCAAACGCCGCGTTTCCCCTATATTAACGCCGTCGCAACCGCCCCAAACTCCCTGTTTCCCTATCTTTCCAACCGAACGCCGCCGCGCCGACCGGGCGTTCTTAGAAAGCGCATCGACAATGAGCGACCTTTTTTACATCGACCCGAACGAACGCCGCGCCTTAACGGACGGCGTCGCCGTTTTGACCGGCTCCGAAGCCCGCCATCTGACGAAAGTTTTGCGCCAAAAAGTCGGCGACGAAGCGACGCTCTTCGACGGAACCGGCAAAGAATACCGTTGCGAAATTACCTCGATCGCGAAAGAACGGGTCGAACTCGCCGTCTTGGAAACCCGCGAAGACTCCCGCGAACCGGACGTCGCGCTGACGGCGGTCGTCGCGCTCCCCAAGGGCGACCGGCAAAAATGGGCGCTCGAAAAGCTGACCGAACTCGGCGTCCGCCGCTTCATTCCGCTCGACGCCGAACGCGCCGACGTCAAGTTCGACGCGAACGTCCGCGAACGCCTCGAACGCCAAGTTCTCGAAGCGTCGAAGCAATGCGGTCGCTTGCGCCTCCTCGAAGTGCTTCCGTCCGTCGCGTCGTCGGAACTTCCGGCGCTCGTCGAATTGATCGAAGCGCGCCGCGCCGGAAAGTCGCTCTCTTCCGAGACTTGCGCCGCCGACCTCGGCCTTTCCGACGCCGCCGAAAAACTCCGCGTTCGTTTCGGCGCTACCGATCTTTTCGACGAAATCGGCCCCGACGCCAACGTTTTACGCGTCGTCGCGCACCCGATTTCCGACGGCTTTTTCGGTCAACAAAGTTTCCCGGAGTTGATTCGCTCGCTCGGCGACAAAACGCCGCAAAGCGTTTTCCTCTTAATCGGCCCGGTCGGCGGATTCTCCGACGGCGAAGTTTCGTCCGCCGTCGAAGCCGGTTGGAAACCGCTCGACTTGGGCGACCAAGTGTACCGCGTCGAGACCGCCGCGATCGTCGCCGCCGCGCTTTTCCTTCATTTGAAATAAAACGCCGCGACGCAACCTATGCCGTTAAACGATTAACGTTAACCAAAGCAAGTTTTTCCGAATGTCCGAAACAACCGAAACGAATCTCGAACTCGCGACGAAAAGCTGGTTGCGGCGCTTCGTCGCGCTTTTCTCGGCGACATATTGGCGCGAATGGTTCGCTCGTCCTTGCGGCGGTCGCGAAGTCCTTTGGCTCGCCGCGCCGATCATCGTCTCGTCCGGCTCCGTCGCGATTATGAACTTCGCCGACCGCGTTTTCCTTACTTGGTTGGACAAAAACGCGATGAGCGCGTCGTTTACATCCGGCTGTTTGTATTGGGGTTTGTCGGCGTTTCCGTTCGGAATCGCGGCGTTTGTGAACGCGTTCGTCGCCCAATACTTCGGAGCGAAACAAGACCGCCGAATCGGCCCGGTCGTTTGGCAGGGCGTCTTCGTCGGCGTCCTTTTCGGCCCCCTTTTCGTTCTTGCGACGCCCCTTGTCGAACGACTTTTTGTCGCGTTCGGGCATTCGCCGGAAATCGTTCGTTTCGAAACCGTTTATTGGTTTTACTTTGCGTTGGGCGCGCCGGCGTTGATCGCGAGCGAATCGTTGGCGGCGTTTTTTAGCGGACGGCGCGAAATGAAGACGGTGATGGTCGCCGGGTTAATCTCCGTCGCGCTGAATATCGTCCTCGACTATCTCCTCATTTTCGGCGTCGCCGGTTGCTGCGCTTGGGGAATCGCCGGGGCCGCGATCGCGACGGCGATTTCGATTTGGGCAAAGTTTTTCATTCTCCTTGCGACGATGCTAAGACGCGACCGCGACGGACGTTACAACGTTCGCGGCGGGTTTCGTTTCGACCGTTCGGAGTTCGTCCGACTCTTCCGTTTCGGCGCGCGAAGTTCGGCGCAAACGACCGGCGAAAACTGGTGTTACACGATGTTCATCCTCTTAATCGGCGTTTGCGGCGAGACGGCGAGCGCGGCGACGGCGATCGCGTTCAATCTCGACTTTTTAGCGTTTATGCCGATCGTCGGAATCGGCGTCGCGGTAACGACGCTCGTCGGAAACCAAGTAGGAGCGGGACTTCCGAATTTAGCGGCGCGGGCTACGCAAACGTCGATCGCGTTGGCGACGCCGTTCATCGGCGCTTTAACGCTCGCTTTCGTCGTCGCGCCGAACTTTTTTCTCGACTTTTACGCGATGAAAAATCCCGCCGAGTTCGAACCGATTCGCGCAACGACGGCGAACGTTTTACGTTTCGTCGCCGTTTACCTGCTGGCCGACGCGCTGAACGTTATTTTCGCGTCGGCGTTGCGCGGAGCGGGCGACGCTAACTTCATTATGAAGGCGACGTTAGTCGTTTTCGTTCCGATCGTCGTCGCGGCGTTCGTCGGCGTTTTCGGTTTCGGACGCGGCGTTTACTGGTGCTGGTCGCTGATGACGCTTTACGTCTTTGCCGCCGGAACCCTTTTCGCCGTCCGGTTTTATCGCGGCGCTTGGAGAAACGCGTCGCTCGTCGAAGTCGATTTGCTCGACGAAGGAAAATCGCCGGAAACGCCGAAAACTCCGTTATCGCAAGACTTTAAAAACGACGACGCCCGAAATTAACGTTTGTCCCTTTCCCGTTCGTTAAGGAAATTTCGATGAAATCGCCGACTGCGAAAACGCGCAACGCCGCCTTGGAGTTAAACTTAACGTCGATGATCGACGTTATTTTTCTCCTCTTAATTTTCTTCGTCTTCACCTCCGACTTTAAAGAGGCGGAAAAGCTCCTTCCGACGAAACTTTCCGCCGTCGGTCTCGTCGACGCGCCGCTCGAACAACGAGAACGCGATCTCGGCAAAATAACGGTTCGCGTCGCCGCAAATCCCGACGGCGCGCTAACTTGGACGGTCGACGGAAACCGCGTCGATTCGTTGGCGGCGGTCGAGGAAACGCTCGCCGCGCTCCAAGAAATCGACCCGACCGTTCCGGTCGTCCTCGACCCGGAGCGCGGCGTCGCGATCGAAAGCGTTCTCGACGTTTACGACGCCGCCAGGCGCGTCGGTTTGAGCAAAATCCAGTTCGCCGCCAATCCCGAAACGCTAACGCGCTAACCGTCGTCGCGGCAATCGCATTCATCACAATCACTTGTTTTCAAACATTTTACGAGTCGTCCAATGAATCTTCCGTCGCTCCGAACGCCCTCCCGCTCTTCTCTTCGACTCGTCCTTCTTTGCGCGGCGCTCGGCGGATTTCCCAACGCCGACGCAACGCGTTTCGTTTCAACGACTAACGCCGCCGAACCGCCGCGCGCCGTTTGGACGCCGCCGAGTTTCGACGAATTTTCCGTCGACCTCCGTTTCGCCGACGCGCTCGTTTCTCGACGTCTTGTCGCGCAAGCCGACGCCGAACTTGCTCGACTTGAATCGAGCCTTTCGCAAGCGACGCAAAATCAACGTTTTCAATTCGGAAACGTCGCCGTTCGCGCCGCCGTCGAGTCGAGCCGCCTTTTAACCGCCGACGACCGCGCCGCCGTCGCCGCTCGAATCGGAGCCGTTCGCGCCGCCGTCGAACCCGGATTCGCGGCGTCGTCCGACGCAACGTCGTCAACGACGAACCCGTTGCAAACGCTCGACTTCGACGCCGTTCTTGGCCCCGAACCGCTCGCCGACGCCGCGCTCGAATACGCCGCCGCGCTCGTTCGCGCCTTTTACGAACTCGGCGTTCTCGACGTCGAATCAAACGACGCAACGTCGCTCGAAACGACGTCCGACGCAACCGACGCGACTTTCGCCGACTCGCCGTTCCTAAGCGCCGCGTTCGAAACGTCGACCGCGCTCGTCCGCCGCCTTCCGCCGGAAAAGAGCCGACTATTCGTTTATTGGAGCGCGAAAACGCTCCTCGCCCGCGCCGACGCAAGCGCCGACGACGCCCAACTTTACCGGCAAGCGACGCAAGCCGCGAAAGTCCTTTGCGCCGACGCCGACAAGCGACGCGACGCCGCCGATTATTTCTTCGCCCGGCTCCTTCTCGTCGAAACGGCGCGGCGACAAGGCGACGTCGAAACGGCGACGCGCTTGATCGGCCAAACGCTCGACGACGCGTCGCAAGCGCCGAACGACGACGACGCGCCGCAAGAACTCGCCGTCGCGCTCGTCGCGGAGGAAATTCGCCTCCTTTCGCTCGAATCAAAACCCTTTGACGCGGCGAAACTTGCGTCGACCGACGTCGACCTTTTGAACCGCCCGACGACGATCGGCCCGGCGCGTTTTGCCGACCGCTTTTTCGACGTTTTCGCCGACCGCGATTTCGCCCGCGTCGCCGCGTTTTTGAACGCCGCCTCCGCGCTCGCCGATTCCGAAACGTCGGAAAACGCCCCGTCGTCCGTCGACGCCAACGACGCAACCGTTTCCGGTTCCTCAACTTCCGCCGCGCCCGAAATTTCGCCGCAAGACGCGCTCGCCGCCGCTCGCGCCGCCGCCGACCGCTTGCCGACGAACTTTTGGCGGGCCCGCGCTTCCTTGCTTCTTCGCGAAACAAGCGTCGCGTCCGCCGATTGGCGAACGACGGAAGCCGTTGCGGAAGAACGATTTCGCGCCGACGATTGGGAAGCCGCGCTCGCCGAATACGACCGAGCCGCCGACGCCGCGAAAGCCGCCGGAGACGACGCCGACGCGTTTCGGCTCGCTGCGACCGCCGCCGGAATCGTCGATAAAATCTTGCGCGACAGGTTGTTCAAGTCGAGCGAACTTTCGTCGACCGACGCCGATTTTTGGCGACTTGAAGCCGCGCGACGTTTTGCAGCGGCGGCCCGTTCGCGCCCCGACGACGAACTCGCGCCGCGCCTTTTCCTCTTAGCGATTCAACGCGCTCAAGACTCGGAAAACGCCGCGTTAAACGGCGAAAACAACGCGACTTCCGAAAACGGCGCGAAGTCGCCAAACGCTCCCGACGTCGCGACATTACGTCGCGACTATTTAACCCTCTTCCCGACGGCGGAGAATCGCGGCGCGTTCGCCAACGAGTCGGCCCGACTCGCGCTTGCCGACGGAAAGTTAGACGGCGCGGCGTTTTACGTCGACGCGGTTTCGCCCGACGATCCCGTTTTTTCGGAAACGCTCGCGCTCGCCGACGCGCTCGCAAGAGCCCAATTCGCCGCCGTCAACGCCGATTCGCCCGACGCCGACGCGCAAAACGCCGCCGCTTTCGCCGACGCGGTCAAACGCTTCCTCGCGAAAACGACCGCCGCGCCGACGCCGGATTCCGCCGCCGAAACGCCGCTCGCCGTTCAAGTTAAAGAAGCGGCGGAAAAATTGACGGCGGAAAATTCGACGCCGACCGACGACGCCGTTTTGACGCGCCTTTTCGATCTTCCGCGCCCGACGCAAATCGCCGCCGACGCGGAACTTATCGCCGCGTTCGAAACGCTCCTCGACCGTTGGGACGCCGCGCTCGCCGACGCCGCCCCCGAACGCGCCGCGCTTCGCGCCGACGTTCAAGCGAAACGCCTCGCGCTCCGCCTCGACGCGGGCCAAACCGACGCCGTCCTTCGCGACCTCGCGAACCTCGAAGAAGCGACGCAAAGCGCCGGACTCGAAACGCTCGAACGCCTCTTAATTTTCGCCGAAAAAACGCCCCGCGAAACGAAAATCAAAATTGGAAACGCCGCTCTCGCCTCGCTCGACGCGCCAAAAACCGGTCAATCCGCGCAAAATACGCAAATTGCGAAAGCGGCGCAAGAAAAACGGTCGCTTATCCGGGCCCGCGCGCTTCGCCTCGCCGGAAAAACGCAAGAGTCGCTGACGCTTTTCGCGCAAATTCGCCGTCAAAATCCGAAAAATCTCGACGCGACGCTCGGAATCGCCGAAATTTTGACCGCGCAAAACGCCCCGAAAGCGCTCGAGCAAGCCGTCCGTTATTGGAGCGACGCCGCCGACCTCGTTCCCGTCGGCTCGCCCGCTTGGTGGGACGCTAAAGAACGCGTCGTCGAAATTTACGTCCGCACCGATCGCCGCGACCAAGCCCGCAAAATGCTCCGAACCCTTTGGTTGACGCGCTCCGACGCAAGCGATCCAAATCGCCGCGCTCGTTGGGAACGCCTCGTCGGCGCCGAGTAAAGCCGTTCGACGCGGGCAACGTCGCCGCCCATTTTTCGTATTTTCTCCATTTTATTGCGCCAACCCATCGCGGTCGAGCAAACGTCGAGAAACAAGAGAAGAAACGGCGCAAACGGGCGCGACGGCTCTTTTCATCTTCGCCGAAACGGGTATAATAGAGACGAAAACCGAAACGCGCCGACGCCGTTTCGGTCGTTTCGGAAGAAGCGGGGCGTTCCCGCGTCGCCGCTCAAGCCCTCGTTCGCTTAAACAGGAATCCGCGTTATGCTCGATCGCAAATTCATCTTGGAGAATGTCGAAGCCGTCAAACTCAACTGCAAAAACCGCAACGTTCCCGCCGACGTCGACCGGTTCGTCGAACTCGAAACGGCGCGCCGCGAACAACAGCGCGAAGTCGAAGCGTTGAACCAAGAGTCGAACGCCGTTTCGAAGTCGATCGGCAAATGCAAAACGCCGGAAGAAAAAGCGGCGAAAATGGAGGAAGGTCGCGCGATTCGCGAAAAAATCGCCTGCGTCCGCCAAACGCTCGACGCGCTCGAAAAGGAACTCGACCAAATCCAACGCGGTATTCCGAATATGGCGCACCCGGACGCGCCGATCGGCGACGACGACGGCTCCAATCTCGCCGTCGCTTACGGCAAAACGCCCCTCCCGACTTGGCCGGAAGGCTTCAAACCGCTCGATCACGTCGAACTCGCCGAAAAGCTTGACTTAATCGACTTCGAAGGCGGAGCGCGCGTCGCCGGCGCCGGCTTCTACTTCCTCAAAAACGAAGCGGTTCTCCTCGAACTCGCGCTCGAACAATACGCGCTGAGCAAGCTCGTTCGCGCCGGTTTCACCCCGACGACGACGCCGGACTTGGCGAAAAACGACGTCCTGCAAGGCACCGGCTACATCCCGCGCGGCAACGAAACGCAAATCTACTCGATTGAAAACAGCGACCTTAGCCTCATCGCGACGGCGGAAATCACCCTCGGCGGTCTCCTCGCGAACCAAACGGTCGACGCGGAACAACTCCCGATGCGCCTCTGCGGGATCAGCCACTGCTTCCGCACCGAAGCGGGCGCGGCCGGGCGAGCGTCGCGCGGCCTTTATCGCGTTCACCAATTCTCGAAGGTCGAAATGTTCGCGTTCTGCCTTCCGGATCAAAGCGAAGCGTTGCACCAAGAGCTTTTGCAACTCGAACGCGACATTTTCGACGGACTCGAAATCCCGTATCGCGTCGTCGACACCGCGACCGGCGACCTCGGCGGCCCGGCCTACCGCAAGTACGACCTCGAAGCCTGGATGCCGGGTCGCGGCGGTTACGGCGAGGTTACCAGCACGTCGAACTGCACCGACTACCAAGCGCGCCGCCTGAACGCCCGTTACCGCGTCAAGGGCGAAAAAGGCACCAACTTCGTTCACACGCTCAACGGCACCGCGGTCGCGATCAGCCGCGCGCTCCTCGCGGTGATGGAAATGTACCAACAAGAAGACGGTTCGATCGTCGTCCCGAAGGCGTTGCGACCTTATGTCGACTTCGAAGTTATCCGTCCGAAGAACTAAATTCCAACGATTTAAGAACGCCGCGTTACCGAACGTCGTCGCGTTGGCGACGCGGCGTTTCGTTTTATTTTCCCGTTTTCCCCGCCTTAAAAGATTTAACGAAGAAAGATTATCGCGCCGATGGAACGCTCTATCCTCTTGGGATTGTTGAATTTCCAACAAATTTTGTTGGCGGTTCCGCTCGCGTTGGCCTTTTCGGTCGTTTACGCCGCGACGCGTTCCGAAAGCCCGCGTTTCATCGCCGTTCGCGCCGCGAAAATCGCCGGTTGGCTCTTTTTCTTTCTTATTTTGGTCGGGGGCGTCCTCCATTTTGTCGTTTGAGCGTCGCTTCGACCGCGCGTTTCCCAGCGACGCCCGTTCGTTTGCCCGACGTTTAACTTTTGTCGACGCGAAAGTTAAGCGTTGCGGCGAACGACGCCTCGCGTTTTCTGTTTTGCCGCGTCGAAAAATCCTCCTTCGAACCGGCTTTTCCTCCCCCCTCACCGTAAAACGTTAATCGCCCGAAAGACAACCAAAACGGTCGCGATACGTTAAAAATTTCTAAAAGGCGCTAAGATGAGCAATAAGACGCGAATTTTCCGTCGAACGTTAACATTTTGCGGTTCAACGCTTTTGGGCGCGGCGCTGATGACCGCGTCGGCGCTCGCGATGGGCTGGGCGACGTTCGTCGAACGCGAGATGGGAACGCCGGTCGCGCAACGCATAATTTACGCTTCCAACTGGTTTTACGTCTTAATCGGCGCGCTCGGCTTGAACGTTCTGTGTTCGGCGCTCGTTCGACTTCCGGCCTTTATCCGCCGCGTTCCGGTCGACGCGACCTCAGCCGACGCGGCAACTTCCGACGCGATCTCGACGCCGCGTCCAACGAAGCTCGCCGTCGAACGCCGTCTTATTCCCTTTTATTTAGCGCATTTGGGGATTCTCGTTCTTCTCGCCGGTTGCTTGGCGACCGCGCTTTGCGGAACGCAGGCCCGAATGACGATTCCCGAAGGAACCGCGGTCGAAAAAGCCCTCGACGTTAACGCCCGCCTCTTCGACGTCGAGCTTGTCGACTTGACGTCGCCGACCGAATCCGAACCGAAAAAACTCGATATTCCGTTCTCAGGAGGGCCGCTTAACTGGCGCGACTGTTCGAGTTATCGTTCTTGGAAAACAAACGTTTCGGAACCGCTCCTCGCGAAAATGAGCGAAGGTTCTTTCTTCAAAGACCTCGCCAAAGGCGCGGCGAAATGGAGTCAAAAAGCGGCGTTCGTCGCGGCGAACGTTTCCCGAACCCAAACGCCCGGAACGCTTTACGACGCGGACGGTTTCAAAATCGAAATCCTCGATTACGCGACGATTTACGACTTCGCGCCGGTCGAACCGCTCGCCGCGACGCTGACGCTCAACAAGCCGGACGGTAAAACCGTCGTTGAAAAGTTTGAACTCGCTTTTCCGAACGACGCGACGCCGCCGACCGACGCGCTTTCCGCCTCTCGACGCGCCGTTCGCAAAACGCTAACCGACGGAGTCCGCGTCGTTTATATGTTGGCCGACTCGAACGCGGAAGCCGCCGCGTTCTTAAAAACCGTCCCGACGAAAGCCGCGCCGAACGTCGAAAAAACGACCGCAAGCGCCGCGTCGGAAAGCGTTTCTTCGCAAGACGTTAACAAAAACGACGTCCTCGTTCTTTCGGTCGACGGCGAGCGTTTCCAAATCCGCTTGACCGACTTGGCCCCCTTAGCCTATTCCGGCTCGACCGACGAACAACGCGCGTCCCTTGAAACGCAACGAACGGAAATCGAACGTCGACTCAATTTAGAACGCAAACGAGAAGACGCGACGCCCGATAACGCCGCCAATCTCAAACCGCTCCAAACCATTAAACGGGAAGACTTGGAACGCAACGCCGCCGAATTAAGCGAACTCCTCCGCTCGACTAACGAACTCCTCGCCGCCTCCGCCGAGCAAGACAAAGAGGAGACCGCGAAAAATTCCGCTCTCCTCGAAGCGCGTCAAAAATACGCGCAACGTCGCCTCCTTAATTACCTTGCGTCGGCTTGGGCGCAACTCGAAAGCGCGTCGGCGACCTCGCAAGAATTTTGCGAAGCGCTCGAAAAAATGCTTGGCGATACAACGTCGCGCCTTGCCGAACTCGACCGACTTGACGCCGCGTCGCGGTTAGGCGAAACCGGTTGGCGAATCGTCGGTTTCGAAACGTCGCCGACGCTCGTTTCGAACGTCGAGGAGTTGCAAGGCTGGACGGCGTTAATCCAACTTGAATCGCCGCAAGGGGATAAACACGAAGCGACGCTCTATTCGGAACTCGCCGAGCGAAACCGTTATCCGGAAAACGGGCGCGTTTTCGGCGCCCTTTGGCTCGACCGCTTCGAAGGCTCCGACTCCGAATACGGTCGGCCTTGGAATCCGGCGCTTTCCAAGCCGAAACTCGAGTTGACACAAACGCCGGAAGGCGCGCTTTACTACCGCTACAACAACGGTTTAAACGAATTTCAAACGGGCAAACTCGAAACGAAAACGCTCGACGAAGCGCTTCAAACCGTCGCCGTCGATCAAATCGCGCTAAACGACGTCGCGACGTCCGCCGATTCGACGGCGCCGACGGCCTTTTCGCTTGAAAAAGTCGGCTTGCAAACCGAGTTGGGATACCGCTTTACGCCGGGCGCGTTCGAACAAGAAAAAGCGAACGAATTTTACGGAACGGCCAAAGTTCGCGTTACGCTCGACGACGCGGTCGAAACGTTTTGGCTTCGCACAATCCCGCTCGAAAGCATTTCGGAAGAACAACTTAAATACTTAACCAAACGCGTCGTTTCGTCGAAGCGAGCCGCGACGATTCGCTTGACCGACCGCGAACTCGACCTTGGCGTCGCGCTTTTCGTCAAAAAATTCACGCCCGTTTACGAGCCCGGCTCGACGACCGCCGCGTCGTTTTCGAGTTTAGTTCGCGTTCTCCCGCAAGGACTTAGCGCGGAAGAGCAAGCCGCCGAACTCTCGAAAAATCCGGAAGAGGACGCGCTAATTCAAATGAACCGCCCGGGCGTTTTACGCTCTCCCGACTCCGGTCGCGTTTTTTGGGCTTACCAAGATTCGTTTAACGGCCCGTATCGTCCGGGCGATCCGGAGTTTGAGCAAGTCGTCGACGGTCGTCTCCTTCCCGGCGAAACGACGCCGCGCGAAACCCTTTATCGCACAACGATTACGCTCAACGACGATCCGGGCCGCGGCCTTAAATATCTCGGCTCGCTCCTGATCGTTTTAGGAACGGCGTTTTTAATTTATCGCAAATCCCCCAAGGACGCGACAATGCGCAACATAAACGCAACCGAAACCGGCAAAACAACTTCCAACGTTAAAACGCTTGCGTCGACGCTCGTTTTTTTAACCGCGACGCTTTTCGCTTCCGCGACGTTCGCTCAAGACGCCCCAAAAACGCAAAACGCGAAAAAATCGGAAGTTGCGACGCAGTCGGTTTCCGCGCCCCCCCCCGACGCAACGAAAAATTTTGCGACGACCAACGCTCAAATCGACTGGAAAACTTGGCGCCTCCTTCCCGTTTTTGCCGACGGTCGCCGCCAGCCGCTCAACACGTTCGCCGAAATTCTCGTTCGCGACGTTTGCGGAAGCGCGACCCCGATTTTCGCCGTTCCGAAAGAAACGCTAACGCGCCTCGAAAGCGGCAAACCGTTGAATTTTCCGGAATTGGAAGACGTTCTAAAAGAAGTCGCGCCTGAAAAACGCGCCGAACGAACCGCCGCGTTCAACGAAATTAGCGCCGGCGTCGTCCAGCGTCAACGCAAAATCGCCGCGAAACTTCGCACGACGTTTCCCAACGGAACGCGACGTTTTGCAGCGCCGGAACTTCTCTTTTCTTGGCTTGTCGAGCCGGAAATTTGGGATTACGTTCCTTTTATCGAAGACGCGCAAGCCAAGGTTTCGCAAGGAGTTTTCGCTCGTTCTTCCCTTGAAGTCGCAAATCGTTTTTCGCGTCTTGCGCCCGAAGACTTCGAACGTCTCGACGCAAAATCGGGGCGTTCCCTCGTCGAAAATTTCCGCGCCGCGTCCGCCCAAAATTCCCCCGAAACCGCGAAAGCCTTAGAGGAAGCCGAACGCCGTTTAACGCTTTTCCGTTCCGTTTCGTTCGTCCCGACGCAAGCGCCGTCGACGCGTCCAAGTCGTTACCTGCAAAGGATTTTATACGGCGCTCCGTCGACCGTTTCGCCGCATTCGGGTATGTCGCCGAACGCGAGTCCGCTCGCGAAACTCGACGCCGCGACGCGCAATCTTGAACGTCTTATCTCGACGAAAGACAAGGATTTGCGGAGCAAATCGCCTTTTTCGAACGGCGAATTTTTGCTCCGACAAACCGAAACGTTCTCGCAAAACGGGCGAAACGTCGAAGCGCTCAAACTCGCTAAAGCCTTTTATCTTCTTGAAATGCAAAACGTCGCGACGCCGACGCCAGCCAACGGCGAACGCTTCGAAGCGTTAACCGTCGCCGTCGGAGACGCGCTTTCCGAACTGCGAACGCACCGCGACGCAATCTTCGCCGCCGGAACGTTTTCCGACGAATATCGCCGCGAACTCCTTCGATGCGTCGACGCGTTAAGCGAAATCGCCGACGCCTTGGAACTCGCGTATCTATCGACGACGTCGGAACTTCCGAAGACGCTCGACGTCGTTCCGGTCGTTCGCCGTCGCGAATTTCGTCTAACCGAAAGTCAAGACTCGCCTTGGGTTCCGTTGCAAACTCTCCTTTGGGCGCCGGACGCGCTCCTCGCTCGTTTTGTCGAACCGGCGTTAGCGCCGGAACTGCAACGACTTGCGCAAACGCCGCCAAACGTCGACGCGACGCCGCAACGCAAACGCAAAACGACGCCGTCGCTCGACGAACAAACAATTTCCCCCTTCGCGACGTTCGACGAAGCGCTTCGCAAAACGCTCGATCTAAGCGTTTACGAACGTCCCGCGGCGGAGGCGTTCCTCGAAGCGGCGCTTGCGTATCGCGACGTTTCCGCACCGGATCGCGCCGAACGTTTCAACGCGTCGCTCGACCGTTTCGCCGCCGAACTTCGAGCGCTCGCCGAGCGCTCGGAGCCCTTCCGGGTCGCGCTCGCAACGGAAGAAGTTGCCGACGAACGACTTAGAACGTCGTTTCTTGGCAAAACCGCCTATCCGGAACCGGACGCGCTCGACGCCGAGTTTCTTTACAACCGTTTGAATCCGTTCTACTGGAATTGGGTCGCGTGTTTGCTCGCCGTCGTCGCGCTCGCCGCTTCCTATTGTCGTCAAACTTACGTTCGTTTACGACGTCCAATAACAAAACACGACGAAAGCGTTTTATCGCGACCGTTTACAACGTTCGCAGCCTCGAACGCGGCGCCGTTTGAAGAACGTTTTTTCTTCGTCGTCGGTTTCGCTTTCCTCGCTCTTTCCTGCGCGGTCGCGTTCCTCGGCGGAGCGATTCGCGCTTACGTTACCGGTTGGGCGCCGGTTACGAATATGTTCGAAACCGTTGTTTTACTTGCGTTTCTGATCGCCGCGATCGCGATCGGTTACGCGCTTTTCCCGGCTTGGGGCCGCCCGTTCGCCAACGCTTGGCGCGTTTCGGCGTTTCCCGGTCGACTTCGCGACGCGACGTCGGAAGAACTTCGCGCGTCCCGGCTTCTTCGTTGGCCGCGAATCGTTACGATCGTTCTTTGCGTCGTCGCGGCGCTTCGCGTTTGTTATAGCGAAGAAATGTTCGAATCCGGCGACAGCTTGACGCGCGTCGTTCTCGAATCGTTCGCAATGCAAGGTATTCTCGACCGTTGCGCGATTTTAGGCGCATTCGTTTTCATCGCTTGGAGCGTTCCGCGTTTCCTCGCCGCCGTCGCCGCTCTCGTCGTTTTCCCCAAAACGACGCTTTGTCGCGACGACCTGCGCGCCGAAATCCCCGACCAATTACAAGACGCAGCCGAACGCCGCGCCGCTCTTCGTCGTCTTGTCGCAACGCAAATCGTTCAACGCAAATCGTTTTTAACGGCGAGTTCGGTAATCGCGCTCCTCGTCGCGGCGGCCGCTTACTTTAACGCGAGCGAATTTAATCCCAACATTCGCCCCCTCGCCGCCGTTTTACGCAGCAACTTTTGGCTAACGATACACGTTTTCGCCATCATCGTTAGCTACGCGCTCGGCGCTATCGCTTGGGTCGTCGCTTTATCGTCGTTAACCGCCTATATTTTCGGATGTTACAACGCCGGTTCGTCTTCCGATTCATCGGCGTCGCCGATTTCCGTTTCAAAACGTCGCGAAAAACGCCGCGCCAGGAAAAACGTCGACGTTACCTCTTCCGTTTCCGCAACTTCCAACGCAAGCGCCGATTGCGAACCGGCGTATAGTCGCCGCGTTTCCGGAATTATTGCGACAATGATTCGCAGCGCCGTTCTCTTTTTGACGCTCGGCATTATTCTCGGCGCGCGCTGGGCCGACTTTAGTTGGGGACGCTTCTGGAGTTGGGACCCTAAAGAAGTTTGGGCGCTCGTTACGCTGCTAATTTATCTCGTTGTTTTGCACATCCTTAAAGTCAAGCGTTGCGGACATTTCGGGCTTGCGGTCGGCGCGACGCTCGGCGCCCTCGCTATTGTAACGACTTGGTACGGGCTTAGCTTCGTGATGGGCGGCGGCGGACGGCACTCCTACGCGGCGGGCGAGTCGAATAAAGTCGCGGTTCTTTATCTTCTTTTCGCCGCCAACCTCCTTTGGACGTTTCTCGCGACGGTTCGTTACCGGCTCGTCAAAATCGGGCGTAAAACCAATAGAGTTAATCGTTAACCAACACGGCGCAACCTCGTCTTTTGTCGCGCTCTTCGGTTTCCTTCCCCAAGAGCGCGACAATCCGCCACTTTTAATCGTCTAATCCACGTCGTTCCAATGATTTACATCCACAACAATTCGCGCGATCCCTATTTTAACTTAGCGCTCGAAGAGTTTTTTCTAACGCGCTTCGCCGGCGACGAAAACGACGGTCGCGACCGTTCCAATCCTCAACCCTCAAACGACTTAGAATTTGAGCCAATCCTGCTTCTTTGGCAAAACGAGCCGACGGTCGTCGTCGGCGGTCGTCAAAACACGTTGGAAGAAATCGACTTAGCGTTTATCGAAGAGCGAAAAATCAACGTCGTTCGCCGAACCACCGGCGGCGGCGCGGTTTACCACGACTTAGGCAACCTGAATTACTCGTTCATCGTTCCGAACGCCGCGCGCTTGGCGCCGTCGACGCGTTCTTCCGCTAACGAACGGAATTTTAACGACTTACCTTCCTCGCCCCAAGGACGCGTTTTTACCTTAAGCGACTCCTTCCGCCTCTTGTCGCAACCTGTCGTCGACGTTCTGCGCTCTTGGAATTTACCGGCGGAACTCTCCGGACGCAACGACATAACTGTCGACGGTCGCAAGGTTTCCGGCTCGGCGCAAGCGCGTAAAAACGGCAGAACGCTACATCACGGAACGCTTCTTTTCGACTCAAACCTCGACGACGTCGCCGCGGCGCTTCGCGTCGATCCGGAAAAATTCCGTTCCAAAGCGGTCGCGTCGGTGCGTTCGCGAGTCGCCAACATCGTCGAGTTTTTGCCGGAAAACGAACGTTCCGGCGTTATCGAGCGTTTTAAAGCCGAGCTTTTAGCGCGTCTCCAAAAAACGCAACGCGTTGTCGCAAAAGAAGTTCAAGAAAGCGAACTGGCTCAAATTCAAAAGTTGCGCGACGAAAAATACGCGACTTGGGACTGGAATTTCGGCGCGTCGCCCCGGTTTCAGTTCCGCTCCTCGCGACGTTTCGACTGGGGCAAGTTCGAGTTGGCGTTCGACGTCGCTCGCGGTCGCATCGAACGCGCGCAAATTTTCGGCGACTTTTTTGCGCTCGACGACCTTTCGCCGCTGTTAACGCGTTTAGTCGGAACGCCTTTCGAGCGAGGCGCGTTGCTTGCGAACGTTCCGGAAACTCTTTTGCGACGCTCGTTGCCTTTTCTTTCCCAAGAAGACTTCGTCGAACTTGCGTTAAACGCCGCGCCGTCGTCCTCCAATGCGACGTCTTGCAACGTTCCCTAAATTCCTTGCGCCCTTTCCGCCGACGTTCCATTAACATGTCGCGTTTCAACGCGTTAACGTCGTTCCTCGGCAACGCGGCGTCGATAAAGTTGAATCTTTTCCGCGTATTCCGGTAAAATTTCCGGCGCGGTCGTTCCTTCCAAGCGTCGGCGCGATTCGGGCGGAAGTTCGGCGTTAAACGATTTATTTTCGTTAGGTTCCGGAGTTTTTTCCGCTTCGTCGTTTTGGAAAACGCCAACCGCCGTCGCGCCGTTTTCGCTTCCCCGCTTTTCTTCGCTCGCGCTTTCGCCGTCTCCGAAATCGCCGTCGAGCGATTCGTTCCAACCTTCTATTTTTTCAACGTTTACTTCATTTTTTTGATCCCGGCTTTCGTTCGCGGTCAAACGTTTCTCTCCCTCGTTCAAAGCGTTCTGCGACAACGCGTCTTCCGTTTTTCCTTCGGGCTCCTTGGTCGACGATTCTTCGCCTTCCTTCCCCTCTTTTTCCTCCGCTTTTTTTTCCTCTAAATCGCCGTTTATCGTCGATTTTGCGAACAACGCGCCGTCTTCTTTTTCCGACGATCGCGCTCTAACGTTACACGACGTCCTTTCGTCGACGCCCAACGTCAACAACGCCGCCAACGCGGAAAAACGCCGCCGTTCTCGCCCAACGTCGTCTTCAGCCTTCTCCGCCGACTCGTCTTCGAAGCCGCCAATTCCTTCAATATCAACGTTTAAGACACCCCCTTTATCATTCGATTCGCTTGCGTCAAAGGTTGTCGGGACGCCTTCTCCCAACGACGCGACGGCGTTTTCCAACCGTTCCGCGGCGCGTCCAAAACGATTATTCTCAACGTCTTTCGCGATTTTCGCCCAACGTTCTTCATTTTGCGACGTTATATCGTCCAACGCGCGCCCAACCGTTTCGTCCGCTCCGCCCGTCCAAGCGCCCAACTCTTTTAAAACGCCTTCGTTTCTTTGCGCAAACTCGATAAACTCTTGCGTCGACTCGCCTTGCAATCGTTCGCGCAACCGTTCGACGATCGCGACGCATTCCCGTTCCGCCCTTTCCGTTTCCCTCCAAAGCGCGTTAAATCGACGTTTTGCGTCGTTAAGAGAAACGTCGTTCTCGGGCGACGCGTTAAAATCGCCGTTAAAACTTCCGGCAAAACGCGCCAATAACGCTCGATCTTCTTTCAAAGCGCGCTTTACAAGGGTTTCTCTTAGTCGCGACGCCGCGTCAAAACGCCAACTTTCGCTTAAAATTCGCGCCGCCATCTCCTCGCGACGCAACATCGTCCCCCATTCGCCGACGCGCGCCGACGCTTCCGTTAATATTTTCGTTCGTTCCGTCGACAAATCGCTTCGCAAAACGCGGCTCAATTCCAGCGTCGTCCAATCGCCGACGCCGCCCGCCGACGTCAAGCGCGTTTCCAATTCTGTCGAACGCGCCTCCGTCAAAAAAACGGCGACGTCTTTTCCGGTAATTCGACGAGCGGCGCGAGCCAATCCGTCGACGTCTTCCCCTGCCCCTATTTTACCTATTTTTTCTTTTTCTTCACTCTTTACTAACGCGTTCAATTCGCCTATCTTCGCCAAACGCGCTTCTATTTGTCGACGTTCCCGCTCCGCCGCCGCGTTCATCCGCCGCGTTTGCGCGACAAGTCCGGTCTCCGGCCTCGACAAATTGGCTCGCAATTCCCGCGCTAATTGCAAAAACGCCGTCGCGTCGCTCGACGCCGTTTTTTCGTTCGCCCGCGTTTCCGCGTCGACGGCTCGCTTCAACTCCGCCGCAAGCGTTTCGGCAATTTCCGCGTTTTGGGCAAGTTCGGAAATCAATAATTCCCACGTCGCCAAGTTCAGCGTCTCGTCGACCGCTCTTATCTTCTCCTCTTCAATCTCTCCATTCTCTTTAACTTTTTTATTCTCCGCAACTTTTTTTTCTTCCTCTTTCCTTTTATTCTCTTCGTTTCGCTTATTTTTCTCAATTTCGACAGCCGCGTTATCGCCGTCGAACGCCGACGCGCAAACGCCCGGTCTATTTCCGTCGCGCTCCTTTTCCCAATTCCCCGCGCTTCCCCAAATTACAATATTCGCCAAAACGCCTAACGCGCAAAATCTCCTCGTCTTCTCGATTTTTCGAAAACGGTCGGTCGGTCGAGCGGTCAAAACGGCGAAAAGTTCGGGTTCGTCAAGCGTCGACGCAATCTCCGCATATCCGCGCGTCGCCAACTCGACGGTCGCGACGCGCAAAGCCTCGGAAGTCGCCTCCGTCTTGGACGAATCGAACGCTTCTTCGCTAAAATCGACCGCCGCAACAAAAACCCCCGCTTGTTTCTCAAACCGTTTTTCTAAACGCTTCGCCGCCAACAACGCCGCCCCTCGGCGCCCCCGCGTTTCCGATTTTTGCTTTAACGCGCCCCAAATCCCGACGCAAACCGCCGCCAACAGGACAATTACGACGTTTTTTTCCACCGTCGACGCGTCTTGCTCAAACCGCCAAGCTAAAGCGCCGACCCCGACGCCGCCTCCCCAAAGAACGCGCGCTCCCCAACGCGTCGCCCGCTCGACTCGCGCCGCTCGCAACGCTCTTGTCGTCGCGTTCGCCAGCGCCGTCGAAAAAGAGTCGCTTTCTTTATTGCCTAAACCGCTTCTTTTCACTTAACGGCCCCTATTTATCTCGACTTTTTATTCGCCGTTTCCTTTTTTATCGTCTCATTCTCGCCGGTTGCCTGTTTTTATTCAATCGTCCAAAACCGCTTCATTTTCCTTCATCCTCTATTTTACCAGAAAATATACGGAAACGACCGTTAAATTCCAAAAATTTTTCCAAGAAACCTCCTTTTCCTCAAAAAAAAGGACGATAACGATTATAACGGCGCTTTCTCAAGAGCCGACTCGTCAAGGAAGACGCGCGAAATCGCCCGCCGATTTTCGCAAACAAGAAAAAGGATTGAAGATGCTTCGCAACGCCGTTTCAAAGTTCCGCGTTCGCCGGTCGCAGACCGGCGCCGTTCAACGCTTAAACGTCGCGGCTCGACGTCGACGCTTGTCCGACGCGCTCGCCGTCGCGACGTTCGTCGCGGCGCTTGCTCTCGGAAACGTCGACAATTCCGGCGCTTACGCGCAATTTTTCCAATCGAACGCCTCGGAAGCGCAACGTTTTCGCTCGTCTCAATCCGTTCAAACAAGCGCGCGACGCGGCGACGCGGCGGCCCAATCGCCCCTTTTTTCCGGAAAATTCGCTCGCGGCGTTTCCGAAAAATTTTCCCGTTCTCCCGAACCGCCAAAAAACAACGCGACGCGTCGTTACGCGCAAACGCCGGAACGCGGCGTCGGCGGTCGTTCCCCTTATCCGACCGCGCCCGGTTCTTCCGCCGCTCGCGCCCCTTTGTCGCAACGCCCGACCAACGTTCCTAACCGCGCTCCGGCGACGAGTTACCGCGCGCCGTTCCCCGGCGCTCCGACGTCCGCGAAGTCCGCCGACGCTCTCGCGCAACCGTCGACGAGTCGCGAATCGGCGCAAGAAGCGCTCGCCAAAGTCCCTTGGAACGCGCTTTCGCCGTCGGCGCGCGAAAAACTCGCCGAACTTGCGAAAAATCCGACGATTTATCGCCGTCTCCCGATGGCCGGCGGCTACTGCAATCCGGAACTTTTCGACTTTTTCCTCGCCCATCCGCACGCGGTCGTCGGCCTTTGGCGGCAAATGGGTTACGACGACGTTTCGATGGCGCAAATCGGGCCGAACCTTTACTCGGTTCGCGAAAAAACCGGCACCGTCGGGCGCGCGCAAATCCTTTACCAAGACGACGAACTAACCGTTGTTTATTGCCACGGAAAATACCAAGGCCCCGTCGTTCCGCGCTCTCTCGACGGCGAAATGTTCCTCGTCCTGCAAACGCGTTACACGGAAGACCCGACCAAGCGCCCGATCGTCGTTTGCCGGTTGGACGCGTTCGTCGACCTAAAAAACCCGGGCGCCGACCTCCTCGCTCGCACTTTTAGCGGAGCGTTGGGCAAGCTCGCGGATTCCAACTTCGAACAAACCCTCGCTTTTATCGACAACGTTTCGCAAAACGCGGAAACGAACCCGGGCGCGTTGTCGGCTTCGATCGCCGGTCTTTCGGAACTTTCTCCGGAAGCGCGCCGTTTGTTCGCCGCCAAAACGTCCGAAAGCGCTCGCCAAGCGCAACTTAGAGCGCGCGGAGCTTACGTCGATTATCGCCTTTTGCCGAAATTGAACAGTCCGACGCCAACGGTCGCTCGCGTTTTGTCTCGCGAACGCGCCGGAAACGCCGACGTCGCGCTCGCCGCTCGCGCTCGAACCCTCGAACCGACGCCGAACGCGCCGATTCCCTCCGGCTTCAGCGTCGACGCGCCGTCGATCCGGGCCGGTTCGGCGGTTGCGCGCTCGCCGTTAAGCGCTTCGCCGTCGGAAACCAACGCCTTCGACAAGCCGTCGCTCGCGCAAAATTCGTTTGCGTTATCCGACGACGCGGCAAGCGATTACGATTTTGAAGCGGAACTCGATTGGGAAGAGGAAGAATCGTTTAAAGTCGGCGGCGCTCGCGTCGCGCAACAACCGATTTCCGCGCCGACGCTCGTTCCGGAAACTTCGGTCGCCAAAGCGACGGCCCGACCGTCGACGCGATTTTCCGACGCGCTCGACCTTGTCGACTTGAACGCAAACGCCGACGATTCCAACGATTACGCGTCGCCCCTTCTTACCGCCGACGAAGCGACGACGCTCGCGACCGACGACGAGGCGACGCTGGGAACCGAACCCGAACTTCCGCTTCTTCTCGATTTCGAAAACGCGCTTCTTGAAGAGGCGGAACCGAGCAACGAGAACGCCGAGTCGAGCGCCGCGACGGATTCGGTCGCAAAACCGGCTCCGCTGGCCGCTTTCCCAACGACGAACGCCGCCGACGCGGTCGCGCTTCCGGGTTTGCCCGCCGTTTCCGGCGCCGACGAGTCCGTCAAGTCGAACGACGACGCGTCGTCTCTTCCGGTTCTCGTCTTCGACGACGCGACGGAATCCGCGGCGCCGACCGTTTCGACGCCAAACGAAACGACGACGGACGACGTTCCGCTCCTTTTGCTCCCCGACTTCGAAACGTCGAACGCGACTCCGGCTTCCGAAGCGCCGCGAAAGACCGCGTCCAAACCGGCCTCCAAAGTCGCGTTGAAAAACGAGTTAACGCCGTCGAAAGCGCGCGGTCGCGTCGTCGCGCCGATCGTTCCGAACGCGAAAAAAACGCCGACTTCGAAACCGGCCCAACCGGCGAAGAGCGCGCCGACCGCCCAACTGGGCCAACCGGCGAAGGACGCGTCCCCCGCTCCGACGCCGGCTCCCGTTTGGCGCGCCGTCGCCCCCAAGCCCGCGCAAGCGCAGGTTGCGCCGCCGATCGCCGAAACGGCTCGCGTCGCGCCGGAAAAAGGAGCGACGTTCCGCAAACCGGAACTTCATTAAACTTAACGACCGCGACGTTTTACGAAACGCCGCGGTCTTTTTTTCGCTATTCGCGCTCTCTTTCCGCGCCGTTCGTTCTCGCCGAAAAAATTTTTCGAACGCAAGTTTTTAATTTGCGCCGGTTGCCGTTTTTCGTTTCCCCGCCCGCCGCCGCGCGTCTTGCAATCCGTTTCGCCGTCGGGTACAATTAGGGCGAGACGGTCGAGCGTTCGTCGCGCCGAGCCGTCGTTTGTTTCCGCAACGCTCTCGTTCTAACGTTTGAAAGGAAAAACGTTATGCCGGTTATTCGCATTTTTCAACGCGTTCCCCTTCGACGCTTCCGCCGACTTTGCGCGCTTGCCGCCGTCGGGGCGCTCGGTTCCGTCGCGCTCGACCTCAACCGCCCCTTCGACGCTCCGTCTTCGCTCGTCGCAACTTCTTTCGCGACCGACTATTACGTTGATTCGCGAACCGGCGACGACGCCGACGACGGGACGTCGCCGCAAAACGCTTGGCGTTCGCTCGAACGCGTTTCGTCGGCGAAGTTGCAACCCGGCGACGCGGTTTATTTTAAAGCGGGCGAACGTTGGCGCGGCGGGCTAAAACCGGTTTCCGGCTCGCCCGATAAACCGATTCTTTATTCGAGTTACGGCGACGGCGCCAAGCCGAGCATTCTTCGTTCCGTCGCGCTGAACGACGAACGCGATTGGGTCAAAGTCGGCGACAACCTTTGGGCGACGCGACCGACGGAAATTCGCGTCGTCGGCTCGGGCGGCGACTTTTTGACCGGCTCTTGGGGACTGCATACCGAAAACGGCGCGAGAGCGTCGTTTAACGTTAACGAAGTCGACGGCGTTAAGACGTTCCGCGTCAAAATCGACGAGTCGGGAACGGCGGGCAACCACGTCCAATGGTCGAACGCGCCGTTCAAGTTGCAACTCGGGAAATCTTACCGAGTTACGTTCGACGCGAGCGCGTCGATTCCGTTCGAAGCGCCGAGCGTTTCACTGATGAAGGCGGGCTCGCCTTGGAGTTCTTACGGCTCGCTTCTCCAAAACAAGTTCGCGCCGACGCAAAAAAAATCGCGCCAAGAACTCGTTTTTAAAGCGACGCAAACCGCCGACGACGCGCGAGTTACGTTTTACTTCGGAACGCTTCCGAAGGGTTGCGAACTCGAAATTTCGAACCTTGTCGTCGAAGAGATCGAAGTCGACGCGCTCGAACTCGACCCGGACGTCGGCAACGTTATCCTCGACGGGAAAAAAGCGGCGTTCAAGCGTTGGACGCTCGACGATCTAAAGCAAAACGACGACTTCTGTTACGAACGGAGCGAAGGGCGCGTTTGGTATCGCTCCGATAAAAATCCGGCTCTCCGTTTCGACTCGATCGAAGCGGCGGTAATGCGGCACGTTGTCGACCTTTCCGGCGTCGAATGGGCGGTTTTCGACGGTCTCGACCTCCGCTACGGCGCGGCGCACGGCTTCGGCGGCTCCGGCAACGCCCATATTACCGTCCGCAACTGCGATATTTCTTGGATCGGCGGCGGCGACCAGTACCGCGAAGGCGGAACCGGGCGACGCGTTCGGTTCGGCAACGGAATCGAATTTTGGTCGGACGCTCGCGACCATCTCGTCGAAAACTGCCGTATTTGGGAGGTTTACGACGCGGCGATCACCAACCAAGGCTCCGGCGTCAACGTCGAGCGGAACATCGTTTACCGGAACAATCTCATTTGGAACTGCGAATATTCGTTTGAATATTGGAACCGCGGGCCCGAGTCGGTTACCGAGAACGTCGCGTTCGTCGACAACGTTTGTCTTAACGCGGGTTACGGTTGGGGACACGCGCAACGCCCCGACCCGAACGGTCGCTGCGTTATGTTTTACTCCAACCAAGCGCAAACGAAAAACCTCGTTTTGCGCGGCAACGTCTTCGCCAACGCGACCGAAAGCCTCGTTCGCTCCGACGTCGATTGGACGCCGGAACAGCCGCGCTTCGAAAGGAACGTCTATTGGCAAGACGACGCGGCGCTACCTTACGTCAACTGGCTCCGCAAAAATTACGCGAAAGACGATTTCGACGCTTGGCGACAAGCCGCCGGTCAAGAAAAAAACGGCGAAATCAAGCGCGTCGACGTCCGACGTCTTATCCCGAAAGACGTTAAGTAAAACGCTTGAAAACGCCGTTCCAACGAACGCGCAATAAAAAACGGGCGGCTCTCCCGATTCGAGAAAGCCGCCCGCGTTTGTTTTAGCGGAGTCGCAACCGCTCTACAACTTGAAGTTAAAAACTTCGCGCACCAACCGCGTCAAACGTTGTAAAAGCGTTTGCGGTCGCGCTTTAATCTTCGCCTTCGCGGTCATTCCGACCTTCACGTCGAGATTCTCCGGCTCGTCCAAGTCGACGCGCACACGGAACGACGCGCTTTGCGGACGCTCTTCGCCGCCTTCGACCGTCTCCGTCGCGACCGGGCCGCCGCCCTTGGCGGAGAGTTGGAACGGCACGTTTTCCATCTTTTGGCGCTCCACGTCGTCGATTTCACGCACTTCGCTCAACAGGGTTACGCTCGGGAACTCGTTCAACTTAATCTTCGCCGAACTCCCCGGAACGACGAAATCGATTTTCGATTGGTCGACAACGATCACCGCCTCCAACTTCGCGGGATCGCCGACGCTGCAGATATGCGTTCCCGGTTCAAGGGTTACGTTCAAGTTGCGCGGCGAAAGGGGCGTTCCCTCCCATTGGCGCAACTCCGACGACATATCCTCGAACTTGTTCTCGCGGTCGACTCGGTAATAAGGCGACACGACGACGCCGTCGATAGGCGCGCGGAGTTCGAGCTGCAGACGCTCCGCTTGGAGTTCGGCGATCGCCTTGCGCAAGCCGTCGAGCCGGGCTCGCAACTCTTGAAGCCGCGCGACGGCCTCTTGCTCCGCGCCCAACTGTTCGCACATCCGCATTTCCCGCTCGGTTTCGCGACGTTGGCCTTGGAGCGTCATCAACTCCGCGTCGAGCGTCGGATTTTGCAGGCGCGCTAGCAGGTCGCCCTTCTTCACGAAGTCGCCCGGTTCGATCAGCTCGCCGTTCGCTTTGGTCGCAATTTCGGCTAAGACGCCCCCCGATTTCGGCGCCAAGACGTTCGCCGTCGACGCGTCGTTCGAACGCAACTCGATCACAGCCGGCGCGTAAATCGAATACGGGAACGGAATTAAACAAAAACCCGCGATCAACGCCAAGACGGCGGAAAGCGACAGGTAAAAGCGCGTCTTTTTCACTCGGTAAATTCTCCCCGGCGTCCAAAAAAACTTCGCGATCTTCCAAAGCGGCGCGATTAACAGCCCGTAAAGCGACATCGCGGCGATGATCTGCGCGATCACCTTCAAGCCGTAAGCGTCGAAAAAGTGATAAACGAAGAACAAAATCGACGCGGTAACGACCCAACGGTACGACACGGCGCCGATCGTGTAAAGCGCGAACCAGCCTTGATTTCGCTTCGGCAAAAACGGGTCTTCCTGCTGCTCCATTCCCAAAAACCACGACGACGCCTTTTGCGTCATAATTTTCGTCGCCTTTTGGCGCATATTCGGGATTTCGAGCAAGTCCGACAGCAGGTAGTAACCGTCGTAACGCAACAGCGGGTTCATATTGAACACGATCGTGCTGAGCGACGAAATGAACATCACGTTCAAACACAGATAGTGCAACAGGTTTTCGTTCGTAAACCACCAAATAAAAGTGCATATCGACGCCAACGTACACTCGACGAAAACGCCGGCGACGACGATCCCCGCGCGCTTCCACTTGCTCGGAATCATCCACGAGTCCGACACGTTGCAGTACAAACACGGCGTCAAGACTAGAATCATCACGCCGAGTTCGTGGCACTCGCCGCCCCAATATTTGCACGACAAGCCGTGGCCGAACTCGTGAAGCACTTTTGTGAGACCGAGCGTAATACTCAGCAAAATCAGGTTTTCCGGCCCGAAAAACTGCTGGAACTCCGGCAACTTCGAGCGGAAATGGTCGAACTCGATCCCGACCAGCAACAGCGCCGCCGCCATCATAACCAAACAAAGGCAAAGCGTTACGGGATGAAAACACCACCGAACGTAAGGCATTAACCGGTCGAAAAAGCGGTTCGGGTCGACGCCTTTAAAACGAATCGCCAAAATATTCGAACACTGCGCCATCACCTCCTTGCGACGGCGTTTCTTGCGCCGTTTCAGGAGTTCGTGCCCTTGATCCGGAACGCCGACGACGATCAGACTGCATTGGTGCAACTGTCCGACGAAACTTTGAATCTCTTCCAGCGTAATCTTTTGCGGAGGAAAGCGCGCCTCGAACGCCTCTTTGATCGCGTCGAGGCTTTTCGTTCCGTCGAGCTGTTCTAAGATGAAATATTCCTCGTCTTGGAAACGATAATATTTCAAGCCGATCGGGTCTTTGACGATCCAATACGACCGCCCGAGATACGTCGCGCGCTTGGCTTCGAGATCGCTCCGCGCGTAAATCGACAACACCCGTTCCGCGCTCGAAACCAGACTGTCGGCCAACGAAGCCATTCGCTTTCCTCTTTACTTCTTTTCGTTTAACTCGTTAAATTTCGAGCGTCGCCGCCCAGTTTTTTTTCGTTTCGAACGCTCAAAGGGAACCGGTCAAGGAGCTTTCCGGAACGGACGCGGGAGCGGAAGCGGGCGCCGCCGTCGGAGCGGAAGCGTTCGCGGAAACCGCCGGTTCGTCGACGCAAATTTCGACCGTAACCAACGCGCCGGGGTTCAGGAGCCAGTAACCCGCCGCGTTCTTTTGGTTCGCGACGTCGGCGTAAAAGTAGTAGTGCCCCGATTCGACAGTTTGTCGCACGTAAACGACTTTCCCTTCGAGTTTTTGCGGTTGTCCGCCGGGACGCTTCACCTCGACGATAACCTTTTTATCGGCGATAGTTTCCGGCGCGTAACGGTCGGCGGGAATCGCGGCGTTGATTTGCACTTTGTCGTAACGAACGATTTTCAGGATTTCGTCCCCTTCGCGGAGCCATTCGCCTTCGTTTTTCATCACGTCGTCGACAATTCCGTCGATCGGCGAAATCAACTTACGGTCTTCGATCGCGACGTCGGCGGCGTTAACGCGAGCCTTGGCGACCTTCACCTTTTCTTGGTTGACTTCGAGGTCGAACTTCGCCTTGTCGATCGCTTTCATCGAGCGAACGTATTCGTAATACTTTTCTTGCGTTTCTTCCGGCGAAACCGAACCGGGCATCGTTTTGTTCAACGAGTCGGCGCGCTTGTACGACGCCTGCGCGACCTGCGCCGCCGCGACCGCGACCTCGACTTCAAGTTCTTTCGCCGCTTCCTTTTCCGCGACGAGCAGTTCTTGTTCCGCGACGATCTTTTGCTCGACCAGCTCCGCGTCCTTTTGTTTCCCGAGAACGTCGCCCTTGCGCACTTGCAGACCGCGCAGGAGCGGACGGCGCTTCGTCGTTCCGTCTTCTCCGACGACGGGCGCGCCGTTTTCGTCGAATTCGCAGAGCCCGAGTTCGACGAGAAGCCCTTGCCCGTTCGCGCTAATGAGAGCTTCGTATCCTTCGCCCTTCGGAATGACGACGGTCGCGTTCGGAACGACGACCCGCCCGTCTTTCTCAAACACGCCGGAACCGGCGCCGACGTTCGCCGCCGACGCGAAAAGTTCGGCGTTTGATTTCGGCGAAATCGTTAAAGGCTTCGTCCATTCGGTCGTCGGCGCGTTCGGATTTTCCATCAAGGCGCGTTCCAAATCGTCGTTCGCCCAAACCGCGACGCTCGACGCCGCCGTCAACGCTAAAACAGCCGCGACGGTCAAGCGCGTTTTCCGTTCGAATCTCGTTTTCATTTTCGTCGTTTTCTCCCGACGTTCAGCGTTTATCTCGTTTATTGTCAACGTTTGTTTCCCGTCGTCTTACTCAAACCAGAAGAGAACCGTCTTTTGCAAGAACGCGACCAACTCGTTAAAGCAAACGTACCCGAGCGGGCGTTTTCCGCAGTAAACCTTGGCCGAAACGCCGGCGCCGGCGCGCGTTCCCTCCGGAAGCGACTCCGGTTCGTCGATGGTCGCCCGCATTTGAACGGTCGTTTCCTCCGTTCCGCGATTTTCGGCGCGGTCGTGTTCCTCGACGACGGTCGCGCCGTAATTTTTCGACGGGTCGACCATCATCACAAACTTCGCGCGGAGCGCCGCCTCCGGATCGTTTTCTTGCAACTTGCGGAAGTAACCGTCGATATGCCCCATCCGCTTTTCCGGCATTTGGAGTTCGAGAATCAGGCCTTCCTCCGGTTTTGCGACTTCGAGCAAAATTTGGCCGGGCTGAACCGGTCGGCTGCGGAGTTTGTTTTCCAAATCGAACGTCATCACCGTTCCGTCGATGGGGGAACGAACGATCAAATCGTCGCGGCGAGCGTTCAAAATCTTTTGTTGGAGCAAAAGCGTTCGTTCGCGTTCGACGTATTGCGCCAACTGTCCGGCGACGCGAACGCGCTCCGCGTCTTTCGCTTGATAGCTCGCCTCTTTCAGCGCGAGAATCTGTTTGCGCGTTTCGTTAAGTTCGCCGTCCGTCTTTTGCCATTCGGCTTCCAACTCGTTGTTCGACAATCGCAAGAGTTCCTGTCCCTTCGCGACCTGTTCCCCGTGTCGGACGAGAACCGCGTCGACTTTCCCGGCTTCGCGAGCGAAAATGTTATGACGCACGAGCGGCTGGAGCGTTCCGTCGCAGTGCATATTGAAGTTCCAAGGAACCAGAATCAGCGCCAAAATCAACGCCAAGACCGCCGCCGAAATCGAAACGGTCTTCGGCAGGTTCCGCGCCGCGACCAAAACCTTCGACTTGCCGATCGTTCGCCAAAGCCAACCGAGGAAAATCGAGTTGTGTTCGAGCGAGTTCCCGATCGCGACGCGAGCGTGTTCGACGACGATCTCGACGCGCTTCATCGTATGTTCCGAAACGCGAGCGTTTTCAATCTGCTCGACGATCAGCGCGCCGAACGGCGGGTCGACGATTTTCTTGTCCCGCTCCGTTTCGTCGGCGTCGTTTTCGTCGGTTCGACGCGGAATCAACGGATAAACGGCGATAGCCTTCGTATGCGACGCGTCGACGTATTCCTCGATCGCCGTTTCGACCTGCGGCGCCAACTGCGACGAATCGCCGGTGTAAATAATCGGCTCGTTCGCCGCGACGACCGCCGTCGCCAAGTCGCCGAGCAGCTTCGCCGTTTCGGAGCGTTTGTCGACCATATCCTGACCGGAAACCGCTTCGACGCGGGCTTTGCGACCGCGGCAAATCGCGATCGAAACGCGGTCGCACTCGATCAAACGGCGGCCTTCGTTCGCGACGGTGTAAACGGTTTCCTTAAAGTCGAGCGTTTTATGAATGTTGCGCGTAAAATCTTCGAGTTGCGTCCAAAGATTTTGACGGTCGCTGAAATTTTTGAGTTGGCGATTTTTATAAAAGTCGGACGCGTAACGGGTTACCTGACGCACAAACTGCAGATACCCCTTTTGCGCGGCGGGGTTCGAGTCCGGACGCTGGAAGATTTCGACGATCCCGACGCGCTCCAATTCCGTCGCGACGACGCCGACGACGACGAGGAAATCGGTCGGGTTCCCCCCTTCGTTCGCGCCCTCGCCCCCGGAATGCGGCGGAACGATCATATCGGTTTCGGTCGAGCGCAACGCGTTGTATAGAAACGCCGAGTGCGTTTTGTTCGCCTCTTCGTTCTCGTGCAGTTTCGCTTCCTGCAAATTAACCTGGTATCCGAGCGAGAGCCGCCCGGTCTCGTCCGCCGACCAAAAAGCGCCGCCGACCGCGCCCAACGCCGTAACGACGCGCGGCAAAAACTCCGCTTGAAATTCTTCGGGCGACGCGCCGGAACGCGAAATTTCCGCAATTTCGTTGACAAGAACGCGGATTTGCCGCTTCGTTTGCTCCAACAAACTCGAATCGTAACGCTGTTCGGAACTCATTTTTCTCGCTCAAAAAAATCGGTCGGGGCCGCTAAGCCGTTGCAAAAGCGACGCTCCGGAGTTCGCGTTCGCCAAAGCGTCTTCGTCGTTATCGGCATTTCGCTCCGCCGACTCGATTGTTTTTCGGTAAATTTTTCTTAAACGCGAAACTATTGGACGCCCTAAAATCGCGCGAGTTCCCGCCTTGTTTTTAAATTGCGCGTCATTAATTATCGAGGCGCGTCTAAAAACGCCGCCTCCCCCTTGGGAAAACTCGCCGTCTCGATATAATAAAAGAACCGGCGCCGTTCGAACGCGCGCCGTCGTTTAATTATAAGCGCTCGCCGTAAAACGCCAAGGTCGAGCCGTTTTTCCCTTTAGTTTTCTCGACGATTTTTAGGAGCGTTCGATGTCGTCCGATCCGCGCGTCGCCGTTTATCCCGGTTCCTTCGACCCGATCACGCTCGGGCACCTCAACGTTATCGAACGCGCCAGCCGCCTCTTCGACCGCCTTATCGTCGCGGTCGGCGTTAACTCGCAAAAGGCGCCTTGGTTCACTCCGGAAGAGCGTTGCGAACTCATTCGCCGCTCGACCGCCGGGCTCGAGAACGTCGAAACGCGCGTTTACGAAGGTCTGACCGTGCGTTTCGCGAAGGAAGTCGGCGCTCGCGTCGTCGTGCGCGGCGTGCGCCCGATCACCGACCTCCCCGCCGAACTAACGCTGATGATGGCGAACCGCCGCCTCGAGCCGGAAGTCGAGACGCTTTTCCTCATCGCCGACGGCGAACTCGCGCACGTTTCCAGCACGTTAATCAAAGAAATCGCGGGCGCGGGAGAAGAAGCGGCGTTGCTTCCGTTTTTACCCCCTTGCGTCGTCGACGCGGTGCGCCAAAAGTTGCGCGGCGCGTAAGCGCGACTCGCTAAACGGCCCCGTTTGCCCGAACGTCCCGTTTTAACGTCGCTCTTCAAAAAAAGAAAAAAATTAAAAAAAGCCCCTTGCGCGATTCTTTTTTTGGGGTACAATAGCGAGCGTAACAGTTAAGGCGTCGTAGCCAAACGGCTAAGGCAACGGATTGCAAATCCGTCATTTACCGGTTCGAATCCGGTCGACGCCTCTTAGAAGAGCCGACGTTTCCAAGCGTCGGCTTTTTTCTTTCTTGCCGTTCTTTTTGCCGTCGCGTTCGCCCAACGACAAAAAAACGCGACGCGCGTTCTCGACGGCGTCGCGTTTCAAGCGGCAAGTTTCAAGTTTATTTCGCGACGCCGTTCGACAAGGCGCGCTTCTTCAAGACCTAAACGTTAGCGGATCGACCGCTCGACGCGTCAATAGCAACCGCAACCGCCGCCGAACGAAGAGTTCCAAGCGTTGTAGGAATTCCAACCGCTATAGGCGCCGCAAGAGGTATAGCCGCCCCAACCGCCGTTCCAACCGTAAGTATACGGAACGCAAACGGAACGACGCCAACCGCAACCGCGGAAGCAACCGCCGCGACGAGAGCGTCCCCAACCGCACGGGTCGCAGCAGCTCGAGTAACACGGCGAATAGCAGCTCGAATAGCACGGCGAGCAGTACGAATACGAGACGCAACGAGCGCGGCGGCGACCGCAACCGCGGAAGCAGCCGGAATCGTATCCGCAACCGTAATCGCAGCAAGAGATTCCGCAACTAACCGTCGAACACGGATCGCAGCAAATCGAGTCGCAGGGGTTGCAAGAGACGGAATCGCAAGGGTTGCAACCGACCGAACCGCAAGCGGACGGCCCGCCGACGTCGGTTCCGACGTTTTCCGGAATCGCGGCGGCTTCGTAAGCGACGGCGTCCGAGGTCGTTTTATCGAGCGAGCCGTCTTGCGCCCAAGCGTTCGCGCCCAAAACCAAAGCCAAGGAAGCGGCGACCCAAGAAAACGCAAACTTCTTCAACATTATTCTTTCCTTTCTCAACGAGAGTTAAGCGCGCTCCGCGCCGTTTCTTATCAAAAACTCAAACGAGCGAAGGCGAAAAAGTCCCCGACGCGCCAACCGACGCCGCGTCGAAACGGGAAAACGCGCCGACTCGACGACCGCTCGTTAACGGGAAACGGCCTGTCCGACGAGTCGAGCGCAAACGCCGAGCCGCGACGACTCGACGCCGCGAACGTTTTCGGACGTCGACAATATAACCGCAAGATAGGCGCTTTGGAGAAATACGGCGCTTTTTTCACGTTTCAACAAAAGAAACGCTTTAAACAAAATAACGAAATTAAGCAAAAAGCGCGTTCGTTTCTTCCGTTTCCTATTCCCCGCGTCTTACCTAAATCGTCAAAACTAGACGCTTCAAAGCAAGCGCCGCCGCTTGAAAAAAAACGTTTTTACAGTATAATAAAGGGGACGCGAAAGAACGCGAACGCGGGCCCGCTCGCCTCCTCGCGCTCGGCGAAGGCCGACGACTCCGCGTCGGTTCGAGTTCAACGGAAAAAAATTCGGAATCGAAAAATGACAAAACAACTGCTGTCGGGCAACGAAGCGATCGCTCGCGGAGCCCTCGAAGCCGGCGTTACGGTCGTTTCCGGCTACCCCGGAACGCCGTCGACGGAAATTTTAGAGAATATAGGCAAATTTTACGGCGACAAAATGTTCGCCGAATGGGCCCCGAACGAAAAAGTCGCGTTCGAAACCGCCGCCGGCGCGTCGACGACCGGCGCTCGCTCGATGACGACGATGAAACTCGTCGGGCTGAACGTCGCCGCCGACCCGTTGATGACGCTCGCTTACGTCGGCGTCGTCGGAGGTTTCGTCGCGGTCGTCGCGGACGACCCCGGTATGAACTCGTCTCAAAACGAGCAGGACACGCGCCTCTTCGCTCATTTCGCCAAGGTTCCGGTTCTCGAACCGTCCGACGCGGCGGAAGCTAAAGCGTTCACGTTGGCCGGTTACGAAATTTCGGAAAAATTCGGGACGCCGGTGATTCTGCGCACGACGACCACGACGAGCCACTCGCGCGGCGTCGTCGAGTTAGCCGACCCGATCGCGCTGAACCGAACGCCGTCGTTCAAGAGCGACCCGCAGCGTTTCGTTCCGATTCCGGCTTGGGCCCGCGGAATGCGCGTCCGCTTGGAAGAGCGCCTCGAAAAACTCGCCGAAGAAGCGTCGAACTCGCCGCTGAACCGAATCGAGTGGAACGCGTCCGGCGACCGCCGCGTCGGGATCGTAACCGCCGGCGCCGCTTACCAATACGTCAAGGAAGTCTTCCCGGAAGCGAACGTCCTGAAACTCGGTTGGCAGTTCCCGTTCCCGGATCGTCTCTTCCGCGAATTCGCCGCGCAAGTCGACCAAGTGATCGTTATCGAAGAACTGGAAGACTTCCTCGAAGAACATATGAAAGCGTTGGGAATTAACGCGATCGGCAAACGCTTGGGCGACGAAAAACTCGTCCCGAACATCGGCGCGCTCGACGTCGACGTTTTGAAGGAAATCCGCGCCAAACTCGTCGCGAACCCGGCGACCGCTCCGCTTTTCGACGCGTCGACCGCCGTCGAAACCGCGCCGACGACGGAACTTCCGACTCTTCCGGCGCTCCCGGCTCGTCCGCCGGTCTTGTGCCCGGGCTGCCCGCACCGCGGTTTTTTCTACGCCCTGAAAAAATTCGACGTCGTCGTTTCGGGCGACATCGGGTGCTACACCTTAGGCGTCGCGCCGCCGCTCGCCTGTATGGACACGGTGCTGTGTATGGGCGGCGGATTCACCGTCGCGCACGGGATCGACCGCGCCAAGAACGACCGTCCGGTCGTCGGGATCGTCGGCGACTCGACGTTCTTCCACTCCGGGATTACGGGGCTTCTCGACGTCGCTTATAATAAGGGCGGCGCGACGCTCGTCGTCTTGGACAACCGCGTTACGGCGATGACCGGGCACCAAGAGAATCCCGGTTCCGGCAAAACGCTCCTCGGCGAGGAAACGTTCGCGGCCAATATCGCCGAAATCGCGAAAGCGACCGGGTTTAAGAACGTCGTCGAAGTCAATCCTCGCGACTTGGCGCAAACGACCGCCGCGCTGAAAACGGCGATCGAGTCGCCGGAACCTTGGCTGATCGTCGCGAAAGAGCCTTGCCCGCTCGCGTACCGCAAAAAGATCGAAAAGATTTACCGCGTCGACCAAGACAAGTGCAAGAAATGCGGCGCTTGCGTGAAGCTCGGTTGCCCGGCGATCGAGCGCGACGCCGACAAAACCGTCCGCGTCAACCCGGCGTTCTGCGTCGACTGCAAACTTTGCGAACAAGTCTGCAAATTCGGCGCGTTGGAAGAAATCGACGTTAAAATGGGAGGGCTCGTCTGATGACCCAACAAAACTCGAACAATACGACGAGCGTCGTTCTCGTCGGCGTCGGCGGACAGGGGATTTTGCTGGCTAGCGCGATCGTCGCCCAAGCGGCGCTCGACTCCGGTTTCGACGTGAAAACGAACGAAATTCACGGGATGGCGCAACGCGGCGGCTCGGTCGTCGCGCAAATCCGTTACGGCGAAAAGATTTACAGCCCGTTGATTCCGAAAGGAACCGCGACGGTTTTGGCGTCGCTCGAACGCGTCGAATCGTTGCGTTACGTCGATTATTTGGCGCCGAACGGTCTCGCGGTCGTTTCCGATCAAATCATCGTTCCGACGACCGTTTCGTCCGGGGCCGCCTCCTATCCGACGCTCGACGAAGAGACGCTTCGCAAGTATTTCCCGCGCTTGGTTTACGTTCGCGCCGTCGAACAAGCCGCCGAACTCGGGAACGCTCGCGCCGCGAACACGATTCTGCTCGGCTCCCTGTCGACGCAACTCGATTTGTCGCTCGACGCTTGGGAGGGCGCGATTTCGAAGCGCGTCAAACCGGCGTTCGTCGACGTCAACTTGAAGGCGTTCCACCTCGGACGCGAACTCGCGCAATAACGCGACCTACCGTTTTACCAACCGTCGCCGCTCGAACGCCGAAAAACGTCGCGACTTTTGCGAAATTTCGGCGTTTGGCGGCGGCGTTTTCTCTCGGCGCTCGAACGCGCCCCCAACTAAAAATCGGCCTGACTTTTAGCGAAAGCGAGAAAACATATGAACTTACGCGCGGAATTGAAAAAGAATATCGATTGGGTCGGCTACGTCGACTACGGCGTCCGCGACTTCCACAGCTACGACACGCACCGCGGCGCGACGTACAACGCCTACCTCGTTCGCGACGAAAAAACGGCGCTGATCGATACGGTGAAAGCCCCGTTCGCCCCGCAACTTTTACGCAACGTCGCCGCGTTAACCGATTTAAACAAGGTCGATTACGTCGTCTGCAACCACGCCGAACTCGACCACTCCGGCGCGCTCCCGGCGGTGATGGCGGCCTGCCCGAACGCGACGCTCGTTTGCAACGCCAAGTGTTTGGAAACGCTCGCCGGTCTTTTCGATATTTCCGGTTGGAAAACGCAAGTTATCGCGTCCGGCGACACGCTAAGTCTCGGTTCGCGGTCGCTTACGTTCGTGAACATTCCGATGGTTCACTGGCCGGAATCGATGGTTTCGTATATGCCGGAAGAGAAGATTCTCTTCTCGAACGACGCGTTCGGCCAGCACCTCGCCACGTCGGAACGTTTCGTCGACGAATACGACCTCGCGAAGGTTCTCGAAGAGGCGAAAAGTTACTACGCGAACATCGTTACGCCTTACGGTCGCCAAGTGTTGAAGACGCTCGAAGTCGCGTCGCAACTCGAAATTGAAACGATCGCGCCGAGCCACGGTCTCATTTGGCGCGGGAACGTCGACGTTATCGTTAACGCTTATAAAAACTGGGCGACCGGAAAATACGCGCCGAAAGTCCTTATCGTTTACGACACAATGTGGCAAAGCACCGAAGCGATGGCCGAGGAGATTTACGCCGGAGCCGTCGCGTTCAACGAAACGCTTCCTCCGGACGCGCCTCGCTTGGACGTTCAAACGATGCACGCTCGCCGCACGACGCTGACCCGTTTGGCGACCGAAGCGCTCGACGCCGCCGCGATCGCGTTCGGCAGCGCGACGCTCAACGCGAACCTGATGCCGGCGATGGGCGCCGTTCTCGCGTATTTCCAAGGACTTAAGTTCCGCGAAAAAGCGGCGCTTTCGTTCGGCTCCTTCGGTTGGGGCCCGGGCGGCGCCGAAGCGATTCAAAAAGCGCTCGAAAACGACCTCAAATATCCGACGCTCGGCGCGCCGATCAAGTCGAAACTCCGCCCGACGCCGGAAGTTCTCGGGCAATGCCGCGAAGCCGGGGCCGCGTTGGCCGCCGAGGCTTGGCGACGCTACGAAGCCGACCGCTAATCGCCGCCCAATCGACGCAACCCGTTAAACGGCGACGTTTAAAACGCCGCGAACGTCTGTTTCGCGGCGTTTCTTTTTTCTTGCGCGTTTTCCCAACGCTCCCGCTTGCGCTTGCGCCTCGGCGCAAAATTTTGCGCGTTTCCTCCAACTTAACAATCTCGGGCTAAAATAAAAGCGACGTTATTTCCCGCGCGGCGCCGTCGAACGTTCGGCCCGCCGCGCTCGTCGCCACGCTTTAACCGCCGCCGTTCGAACGTTTCGCTCGAACGCGCTCGCAAGAAAGGAAAACTATGTTGACCGATTATCTCGTTCCGCGAGGCTACGCCTTCGCGGCGCCGCTCGATTTCCGACGCGGTCTCAACCGTTTTTTCTCCGACCTAACCTCCGAAACGCGCGGCGGTCTCTCCTTCGCGTCGCTCGAAAACCGCTCCGCGCCCGGCGTTTGGGAGACGCCGGACGAATATTTCGTTGAAATCGCCGCGCCGGGAATCGGCGAAGACGCTATTTCCGTCGAACTCGCCGGTTCCGATTTGACGGTTTGCCTCCGCCGCCCGGTTAAAGACGACGCCGAAAAAACCGGTCGCTATTGGCGCCGCGAACGAGCGCAAGGAGACGCGACCTTCGCCGTTTCCTTCCCGAGCGCCGTCGACGCCGACGCGACCGAAGCGCGGCTCGAACGGGGCGTTTTGCTCCTCAAAGTCCCGAAAATGGAGAAAGCGCGCGTCAAAAAGATCGGCGTTAACAAAACGTCGACGCTCGACGTTCCGACGCCCGACGCCGAAACTTCCTCCGAAACCGATCGTTCCTAAATCGCAGGAGAAAACGAAATGAACTCGATTACCGAACGTAACGAACGCGCTTCCCAAACCCACGACTCCGCCGCCCTCGCCGAACGCGCCGACGCCGATTCCGAACGCCGCGAACGCTGCGCGCCGTCCGTCGACGTCGTCGAATTTGACGACGCTTACGTTGTAACCGCCGAAATGCCGGGCGTTTGCGACGATTCCGTCGACGTCGATTTCCAAAACGGCGAACTGACGATTTGCGGTCGCGTTTCCGAATGTCGCCGCCGCGAAGACGCGACGCGCCGAACCGCCGGTTTTGAACCGAAAGATTATTTCCGCTCGTTCCGCGTCGGAAACACGATCGACTCCGACAAGATCGAAGCGGATTTTTGCGACGGCCTGTTGACTTTGCGCCTTCCGAAACGTCAAGAAATTCAACCGCGCAAGATCGCGATCAATCAAAAAAACAACGAAGAAGCCTAACGCCTTAAATGTCGACGCTTAACGTCCTTGTCAGACGCGCTTCTTAGACCGGAGCCGAAACGCGCCGACGTTCCGCGTCCTCCGACGACAAAAAAGACGACGTTCTCCGAAGAAAACGTCGTCTTTTCGTGTTATCGCGTTCTCAACGCCGCTTGCGTTCAAACGGCGCTAAGAAAACCGCGCTTAAAATCACTCTTGGCCCGGGAGCTTGAAGAGCGGCCCGGCGTCGCCGCCCATACCGCCTTTGAGGTTTTCCGGCTTGATGGTCGGAGTCGAGGAAACGACCGGCGCTTCTTCTTCGACCGCTTCGACTTCTTCGTCGGAACCTTCGGCGCGTTTGCGGGAAAGACCGATTTTGCGTTCGTCGACGTCGACGCGCAGAACCATCACTTCGATTTCTTCGTCGACTTTGACGACGTCTTCCGGATTTTCCACTTTGTGGTGGGCGAGTTCCGAAATGTGAAGGAGACCTTCGAGGTCGTCTTCCAAGCTGACGAAAACGCCGAAGTTGGTGATCTTCGTAACTTTACCGGTAACGATTTGGTTCGGCTTGTATTTTTCCGGAATGCGGGTAACCCACGGGTCTTCCGAAAGTTGTTTCAAACCGAGCGCGATGCGGCGGCTCTTCTTGTCGACCGAGGTAACGACGCATTCGATTTCGTCGTTCTTGCGGACGACTTCGCTCGGATGCGTGATCTTGCGAACCCAGCTCATATCGCTGACGTGAAGCAAACCGTCGATGCCTTCTTCGATT
>JAGBDD010000098.1 GCA_017937685.1 Thermoguttaceae bacterium
CGCCGCCGAGAAAACCGGACTGACCGAAATCGCCGAAACGCTCGCGCAAGTTCCGCGCCGCGGAGCGCGAACCCTCCTCGAAGCGTTCCAATTTTTCCGAATTTTGCATTATTCCCTTTGGTGCGAAGGCGCGTATCACAACGGCGTCGGGCGGTTCGACCAAATTTTCGCTCCGTATTTGGACGCCGACCTCGCCGCCGGACGGCTCGACCGCGACGGCGCGCGCGAGTTGGTCGCCGAATTTTTCCTCTCGTTCAACCGCGATTCCGACCTTTACGTCGGCGTCCAACAAGGGGACAACGGTCAAAGTTTGATGCTCGGCGGGTGCGATTCGACCGGCGCCGACGCGTCGAACCTCTTGACGGAACTCGCCTTAGAGGCTTGCGGCCAAAATCGCTTAATCGACCCGAAAATTAACCTCCGCGTTTCGTCGGCGACGTCGTTCGACTTGCTGAAAAAGGCGACCGATCTGACGCGCCTCGGACTCGGCTTCCCGCAATACGCCAACGACGACGTCGTTATCCCCGGCTTAACGAAACTCGGTTACGACCTCGCCGACGCCCGCGATTACACCGTCGCCGCTTGTTGGGAATTCGTTATCCCCGGCGTCGGGAGCGACGTTCCGAACGTCGCGGCGGTCTCTTTCCCGGCGGCGGTCGACGCGGTTCTCCGTTCCCCGGAAGCGACGCAAGCGGCGGAAAATAACGACTTCAACGCTTTCCTCGCGCTCTTCCGAGCGGAGCTTTTCCGCCGCGCCGACGAAATCGCCGAGTCGCTCGAACGTTTCGACGTTCTCCCTTGCCCGCTCGTTTCGCTCCTTTGCGACGGTCGCGTCGAAGCGGCTCGCGACGCGGCGTCCGGCGGCAAGTACGTCAATTTCGGGATACACGGAACCGGCGTCGCGCCGGCGGTCGACTCCCTTTTCGCGATCAAGCGGCTCGTTTTCGACGAAAAACGCGTTTCGCCGAAGCGTTTCGTCGAAATTCTCGACGCCGATTTCGACGCCGACCGCTTCCCGGAAGCCGCCGAACTCCTCGCTCGAGCCCGCCGTCTCCCGAAAATGGGGAACGACGAGCCGGAGCCGGACGCGCTCGCGGTTCGCCTTCTCGCCGACTTCGCCGATTCTTGGGAAGGGCGGCGCAACTGCCGCGGCGGCGTCTTCCGCCCCGGAACCGGTTCGGCGATGTATTACCTTTGGCACGCGAACGAACTCCCGGCGTCCCCGGACGGTCGGCGGCGCGGCGAGCCGTTCCCGGCGAATTACGCGCCGTCGCTCGGCGTTCCGATTCGCGGCCCGGTCGGCGTCGTCGCGTCGTTCGCCAAGCCGGACTTAACCCGCGTCGTCAACGGCGGCCCGTTGACGCTCGAACTGCACGACTCCGTTTTCGCGTTCGCCGACGGCGTCGAAAAGGTCGCTCGGCTCGTTCAATTTTTCGTCAAACGGGGCGGCGCGCAGATGCAGCTCAACGCCGTTAACCGCGACCGCCTTCTCGACGCGCAAAAAAATCCGGAAAAATATCGCAACCTGATTGTTCGCGTTTGGGGCTGGAGCGGTTACTTCGTCGAACTCGACCGGCCTTACCAAGACCAAATCGTCCGCCGCGCCGAAACGACGTTCCCGACGTAACGCCGCTTCCTTGCCCCGTTCCCCCAAACCGCCCAATTCAACGCTTAATCGCCCGCCCGTCCGCCGTCCTCGCTCCCCGTCGTTCGCCGAATGCCCGATTTTTCCCGAGAATCCGCCGTTCCGCCCGCCGCTCTCGACCGCCCGTCGCGACCGGTTCGCGGCCTTATTTTCGAAGTTCGAGAGTTCGCGCTGCACGACGGCCCCGGCGTCCGAACGAGCGTTTTTTTTAAAGGCTGCCCGCTCCGTTGTCGTTGGTGTCATAATCCGGAGAGCCAAGCGCCGACGCCGGAACTTTTGCTAAACCGTTCCCGATGTTCTAGTTGCGGCGCTTGCGAGAAAATTTGCGACGCGGCGTTAAGCCGTTCTCGTCGGAGCGCTTGCGTCGCTTGCGGACGTTGCGTCGACCTTTGCCCGCAAGGCGCGCGGAACCTTTGCGGTTGGGAAACGGACGTCCCGACGCTCGTCGAGCGGCTCCTTCGGCGTCGCGACCTGTTCGAACTTTCCGGCGGCGGCGTTACCTTGACCGGCGGCGAACCGCTTTTTCAACCGGAGTTCGCCGTCGAGTTGGCGCGGTCGTTGCGCGACGCCGGGATTCACGTCGCGCTCGAAACTTGCGGGTTCGCGCCGCCGGACGTTTTCGACGCGCTAACCGCCGAAGTCGACTTGATTTACTTCGACGTTAAAATCCTCGACCCGGAGCGTTCGCGGCGTTGGACGGGCGTCGACTCCGCGCCGATTTTGGCGAATTTGCGGCGACTTTGCGCGAGCGGTCGTCCGTTCGTCGTTCGAACGCCGTTGATCCCCGGGGTCAACGACGCCCCGGCGGAGCGCGCGGCGGTCGAACGGCTCGTCGACGGCGTTCCGTCGGCGCTCGGCGTCGAGTTCCTTCCGTACAACGTCGCGGCGGGCGCGAAATACGCCCTTTTAGACCGCCGATTCGACCCCGACTTGCCCTAACGCCGCTAACTTCGCCGTTTTCGCCGACGTCGCCAACCCCGCTGTTTCCGCCGCCCCCGCCGTTTTTACCGCTTCCCCCGCCGCCCTATTTCGCCCAACCCGCCGAACAATACGAACATTTTCCCCAACCAATCCCGCAATCGACGCGTTCCAAGCGTTTCGAAAGGAGTTTTATGAACCGCAAACAATTTTTCACGTCGTTAATCGTCGCCGCGTTGACCGCCGCGACCGCTCTTTGCTCGCCGACGCAAACCCCCGCTCAAGACGCGTCCGCCGCGCCGGTTTCGACCTTCCCCGGCAAAGTCGGCCAATGGAACGGCTTCCAATGCAACGACTTCCAATTCCAAGGGCGCGCCGCGAAGCTTGTCTTCCCGAAAGAGGCGGCCCCCGGCAAGCCTTGGATTTGGCGCGCTCGTTTCTTCGGACACGAACCGCAGTTCGACGTCGCGATGTTAACCCGCGGTTACGCCGTCGCTTACGTCGACTCCGCGCCGCTGATGGGCTCGCCGAAATCGGTCGCGCTTTGGCAAGATTTTTACCTCTACCTGACGAAAGAACACGGCTTCGCCAAGAAAACGAACCTCGAAGGAATGAGCCGCGGCGGCCTTTACACCGTCAACTGGGCGATGCAATACCCCGAGCAGGTCGCGACGATTTACATCGACAACCCGGTTCTCGACTTCAAAAGTTGGCCCGGCGGATACGGCCAAGGCAAGCGCAGCGACGTCGACTGGAACTCCGTTCTGCAAAGTTACGGATTGACGCAAGAAGAAGCGATGAAATACGCGCTCAACCCGATCGACAATACCGACGGCCAAAAGAAAATGGCGGCGGCGAAAGTCGGCGTCTTCCTCGTTTGCGGCGACTCCGACCGCGTCGTTCCGTTCCCGGAAAACGCGAAACTCTTCAAAGAGCGTTACGAAGCGGTCGGCGGCCCGGTCGAGTTGATTCTCAAACCAGGCAACGACCATCACCCGCACTCGCTGAAAGATCCGACGCCGATCGTCGAGTTCGTCGAGAAATTCAACAAATAAAACGCCGGTCGATTATCGGCGCCTGAAAACGCGGCGAGTCTCTTTCGAACCGCCGCGTTTCTTTCTATTCTGCCTATTTTACCCGTTTTCAGCTAAAAGAAGCGTCAATCGTCGGCGCGGAAAACGAGTCGTTCGATTTTCACCGCTTTCCCGGTCGCCGAATCGACGTCGACGATCGTTCCGTTGAGGCGCGCGTCGCCGGTCGCGACTTCGAAAACGGTCGGTCGGAACGTCTTCGTCGTTTCCAAGACGCGGTCGTACCGGCGCCCAATGATTCCGTCGAAGGGCCCGGTCATTCCAATATCGCACTGAAACGCGGTTCCGCCGGGCAAAATCGTTTCGTCGGCGGTCGCGACGTGCGTATGCGTCCCGAGAACGGCGGAAACGCGACCGTCGAGGTAGCGTCCCATCGTTTGTTTTTCGCTCGTCGCTTCGGCGTGAAAGTCGAGAAGTCGCACTCGAACGTCGGCGGGAATTTTATCCAAAATCTTGTCGGCGGCGCGCAACGGGCAGTCGATCGGCGACATAAAAACGCGCCCCAAGAGAGTAAAAACCGCGACGCGAACCGCCGGTCGCTCCGCCGTCGCCGGAACTTCCAACATCGTCCAACCGCGTCCCGGCGCTTCGGGCGGATAGTTCCCGGGCCGAACGATTCGCGGGTCGTCGGAGTTCAAAATCGAGAAAATCGCCTTCTGCCGGAACGCGTGATCGCCGAGCGTAACGCAATCGACGCCGTTTTCGACGATCGCTTTGTAAATTTCCGGCGTCAATCCGGAGCCGCCCGCCGCGTTTTCGGCGTTGACGACGACAAAATCGAGCTTGAAGCGTTCGCGAATTTCCCGCGTTCGTTGAATCAAAATATCGCGTCCCGGTTTGCCGACGACGTCGCCGACCGTCAAAATTCGCAAAACGCTCCCCATTAAGTTCCTCGTTCTTTCTTTACCGTCCTTCTTGCGACGCTTCCGTTTATCGACCGGAATTTATTACCGGACTTGCCGACGTCGCGTTTGAATCGTCGCGGTTTCGCGGCGCAAACGCTTTTCTTTATCGGCAAAGTCGGCGCGACGCGTTCCCTATAAAACCTCGAAAACGCGACGATTCTTCCGATTTTCTCGTTAATTTCGCGCTTAACCGGAACCGTTCCTGAAAATAGACAAAATACGTCGACAATACCGCCGCCGGCGCGCCGCCCTTCGCCGAATAATAAAGAGAAAAAAGCGTTTTTTCTCGCCGATTTTTCAGTCAAGTTTTCGCGGCGGCGGTCGATATATCTAAGTAACGGAGGCCAAAGCGCAGCGCGACGCTTAAAAAAGCGGCGGTTCGCGCGTTCCGTTCCCCTTCCCCCCC
>JAGBDD010000099.1 GCA_017937685.1 Thermoguttaceae bacterium
ACGCCGGGGCGCGCGTTCAAGACGATCACGACGGACGTTAATTTTTTCAAGTCGGAAGTTCACGCGGCGTTCGCGGCGCCGGTCGGCTCGGTCGCGGGCGCGTCCCTTTGGGGGAGCGTCGGGGAGCGTCATCGGATGTTCGCCGACCACTGCTGCGCGGAGCGTTGCCAACTGGCGAAGGCGGCCGGAAACGAAGTCGCCGAATGGACGGCGATACCGGGGCGCGACAACCACCTTTTCGACTGCGTCGTCGGCTGTTTCGCGGGCGCCGCCGTCCAAGGGTTGCGCAAACCGGGCGAACGTCCGACGCGGCGCCGGGAGGAAGAAAACGAATGAGCGGAAATAACGGAAACAACGGAAACGGCGGAAGTTGCGCGACTTGGCGAGCGGCGCGGCTCCGCTTCCTTTACGACGAAATAACGCGCCTTTCGAACGCGCTTTCCGAGGCGGGCGCGGCGGCGTCGATTACGGTCGACGGCGTTTCGACGACGTTCGACCGCGCCGGAACGCTCGCGGCGATGAAGGAGTATCGGCTGGAAATCGCGGCGCTCGAAGGGCGGTCGAGTTCCTTGAAAACGTTCGGGTTGGGCGGGCCTTGGCGATGAGCAAGCGGAAGAAACGGAAGAAGACGACGGCGAAAACGGTTCAAGCGACGGCGCAAGTCGAGCGGTTCGAGCGGCCGACGACGCGGCTCGGATACGACGCGCTTTCGGAACGGGGGATGGCGCGACCGCTCGTCGTTTCGGCGCGAACGGAAGACAAGGAGCTTTCGCGGCGCGACCGGCTCGCGCTGTCGTCGAGCGCTCGGGAGTTGGCGCGCAACTTCGCGCTTTTCGGATTTGCGCTCCGTCAACATTTATGTTTCGTCTCGAACTTCCGGTTCGCTTGCGCGTCGGGCGACCGAACGCTCGACGAAGCGGTCGAGCGGGAGTTCGGCGCTTGGGCGCGCGACCCGGAGCGTTGCCATTTCTCGAAGCGACACGACTTTTGGACGCTTTTGCGACTGATCGAAACGCATCGGGTTCGCGACGGCGACGTCGGGGCGCTCCGCGTCGACGACGGGGAAACGCAGGCGATTCAGTTGATCGAAGGGGACCGAATCCGCGACGAAGACGCGCCGTCGTCGACGCAAGAGCTGAAACACGGCGTCCGAATCGGGCGGCGCGGCGAAAACCTCGCGTACAAGATTTACCGTCGAACGCCGGAGGAAAACGGGTACGCGTTCGAGCGTTGGATTTCGGCGCGCAAGATGGACTTGATCGGCTATTTCGACGCGCACGACCAAGTCCGGGGCGTTTCGCCGCTGCCGTCGGGCGTTCGCGAATATTGGCATTTGTACGAGTGTTTCGACCTCGCGCTGATCAAGATGAAGAGCGAAATGACGATCGGGCTTATCGTCAACCGCGACAAGTCGGACGACGGGTTCGGGACGGACGCGGAGCGGGCGGCGCGGGCCGAAAACGCGTTCGACCCTCGCGCCGCGTCGGAGAAATACGGCGACGGGCTGATGCTTTTCGACTTGGGGCTCAACGAGAAAGCGTCGGTTTTTCACGACGGGACGCCGTCGCAGAACTTCCAGTCGTTCGTCGAGTCGACGACGCGGTTGGCGCTGGCCGCGCTCGACGTTCCTTATTCGTTTTACGACGGTTCGTCGACGAACTTTTACGGAAGTCGCGGCGAGCTGAACCATTACGTCGAGCGTTGCAAGTTGAAACAGCGGGCGTTTTTCCCGTTCCTGAACAAGACGACGCGCTGGCTCCTCGAATGTTGGGAGCGGGACGGGCGAATCCCGTCGGGCGCGGCGTCGGTTCCGTTCCGTTGGACGGGCGCGGCGGTTCCGCTTTGGCTCTTGGTCGGGGACGCGAAAGATTGGCAAGTCGCGATTTCGAACGGGTTCGCCGACCAGCGGACGGCTTGCGAACTGCACGGCGTCGACCCGCGCGGAACGCTCCGGCGAACGGCGGAAGCGCTCGACGACGCGCGAGCGAACGGCGTTTCGCTGGCTTACGCGCCGGAGTACGCCGGGAAAACGAACATCGGGATATAACCGCGACCGCGCGGTTCCGGGCCCGCGCTACCGCGCGAATTCGTTTTCTTCGCTCCGCTGTCGCTTGATTTTTTGAGCCCAACGGAGCGGAACGAAAACGGTTTCCAAGGAATAAGGGGAAAATGGATATTTTTAACGAAGAAAGGACGGCGCCGACGGCGCCGTTTCGGGCGGTCGCGTTGACCGGGAACGTCTTGCGACACGGCGTTCCGACGCGAGACGGCGGGCGCGAAACGCTCGAGTTCGTCGTCGATTTGGCGACGGTCGCGCCGACGCGGACGCCGCTCGTCGTCGATTACAATCACGACCCGGCGGAGATCGTCGGGGCGGCGAGGGTTCGCGCCGACGGGTTCGCGCTCTTGGCCGACGGGGAGCTGACCCCGTTTTTGAGCGACGACCGCGCGTCGGAGATTATTTCGAAAGCGGCGCGGGGTGTTCCTTACGGGATTTCGCCGACGTTCGACTTCGCGGCGGCGGAGCGGGTCGACGTCGGGCCGGGGGAAACGTTCGAAGCGAACGGGCGGCAATACGTCGGGCCGGTCGTCGTCTTCCGAAACGCGCCTCTTTTGGGGCTTTCCGTCTGTCCGTATCCGACCGACGACGGGACGGCGTTCGCGCTGTTGGGGAAAGATTTCACTTTGTTGACGAAAGGTAACGAAATGGCCGAGGAAAAGGACGAAAAAACGACCGAATTGAAGGACGACGCCGCGAACGCGCCGGACGGCGAAGGCGCGACCGGGACGAGCGACGCGCCGTCGAGCGTCAAGAACGCCGAGTTGCAGGAGTACGTCGACCGGTTCGGGCTCGAACTGGGCGTCAAGTATTTTCAGGAGGGCGCCGACCTCGCGGAGGCGACGTCGAACGCGTTCCAAGCGTTGAAAGAGGAAAACGAAAAGCTGAAGTCGCGCCTTGCGAACGACGGCGGCGACGGCGACGCGCCGAAACCGGACGACGACAAGAAAGACGGCGAGAAAAACAGCGACGCGCCGAAGTCGGGGAGCGACGGCGACGGCGGCGAACTCGCCAAGCTCCGCGCCGCGCTCGAAAAGACGAGTCGCGAACTGACGACGCTTCGCCGCGACTTCGCGACCTTCGCCGCCGCCGACCGGGACGGCGTTTCGACCGCCGACGAAAGCGCGAGCCGGTCGAAAACGGAGTCTTACCGCGAGGCGTTCAAGCGCGCCGTCGGCGGTTGAGTCGGACGGGGCGAGAGAATCGGAAGGAATAAAGGAAGGGGGAGAAAATGACGACGGCTGTTAACTGGTGCGATATTCTGAAATTCGACGGATTCGGCGGCGGACGCGAGATCGCGTCGGAGGTTCGGCTGAACTGTCCGGAGTTCACCGGCGAGGATATTTACGGGAACCGTTTCAATATCGGCGCGGCGCAAGCGACGATTTCGCAAGATTACGTCGAGGGGTTGATTCGCAAGGAATCGACGCCGGTCGACGTCTTTCGCGACGTCAACGAGGGCGTTCGCACGTCGAAAGGCGAATACGAACGAACGCTTTTCAAACTGTACAACGCCGGGAGTTACGTTCGCTGCGACCGCGCCTTGATCGACCGCGACAAAGCGCGCGGCGCTCGACTGATGGAGGCGGAGGCGACCCGCGTCCTTGAAAACGCGATTCGAACGCTCGGAACGCAGTTCTTTTACGGCGGCGTCGAAGGTTCCGGCGCGTCGAAAAAAGGGTTCCAAGGCTTGCAAAAGTTCGTCGGCGACGACTTCGTTCTCGACGCCGGGGGCTCTTGGGGCGGAACGTCGGCGTTGACAAGCGCGTACTTCGTTCGCTTCAACGAAGTCGACGGCGTCTCTTGGCTCTTCGGGCGCGACGGGCGGTTCTATCTTTCCGACGTCGTCGAGAAAGACGTTCCCGACCCGAGCGACCCGGAAAAGACGATTCCGGTTTACCAGCAGTTCCTCGAATTTTATCCGGGGTTCGGCTACTTCTCGAAGTACGCCGCCGTCCGCGTCGCGAACGTCGACGTTTCGACCGCCGCGACGCCGGGCGGGATTTCGTCGACCGCGTTTACCGACGAACATATTTTGGTCGCGCTCGAAAAGTTCAAAGGCGCTCGTCCGGACGCGCTCTTTATGTCGCGCAAAGCGGGGATTTTGCTCGCCGCGTCGCGCCGTCCGACGATCGAGATTTCCGGGACGACGATTTCGACCGGCTCTGTCGCGCTCCCGAGCGAAGTTTACGGCGTTCCGATCCTTTACACCGATTCGCTCGTCGAGAACGAAAAGGCTTGGTCGACGGAAAGCGTTTGAAAAACGGAGATAAGGAAGGAGAAAGAAGACGATGAGCGGTTTTACTAGTCGCGACGCGACCCTTATTAAGACGCAAAAATTCCCGACCGCCGGAAAGGCCGGGTCGACCGCGACCGACGCGATCGATTTGGGCGTCCGTTCGACGATCGGCGTTCGCTCCGAGCGGTTCGAGTTGGAAGTCGCCGCGCCGGAGACGACCGACGCGACGCTTCCGAGCGGAACGTCGGCGACGTTGAAGCTCGTTTCGAGCGATTCGCCGACCTTCGAAACGCCGACGGTCGAGAAGAGTTGGACGCTCTCCGGCGCGGGGGAAGCGCGGGCGTTTCGGTTCCGTCCGACGCTCGAATCGAACCGATATTGGCGCGTCGAGTGCGAGACGACCGGAACGACCGGCGCCGGAAGCGACGCGCTCGAATACTCGTTGGCTTACGTTTGCTGAAAGGGGGCGCCGATGCTTGCGATTTTGCAACGGGTCGAGAACGATCCGGTCTCCAAAGCGATTCGCGCCCGGAACGCCGACGCGGCGGAGCGACTCGGCGCGTCGTTCGGGGCGTTTCGCGAAGACGACGTCGCGTTTTTAAAGTCGGTTCGAGCGCGAATCGCCGACGGGCTCGACGCGTCGTTCGACCGCGTTCTCGTTCTCGAACCGCGAGCGCTCCTTTACCCGAGCGGACTCGACCTCGAACGGGAACTCGACGCGCTCTTTGGAGACGAAACGTCGGTTCTTTGCGCGGCGGACTGCGCCGGGGAGCTTCAACGCTGGAACCCGGGCCGTCCAAACGCGGCGCAACTTTACTTGAAGCGGACGGCGGACGCGGTCGCGTTCCTCGACGCGCTAATCGACGTCGCCGAACGCCGACGCCCGACGCGGCTTCGCGTCCAAAACGCGCTTTGGTCGTTGTCGGCGCCGACGCGGCGAACGGTCGAAGTCGTCCGCGACTATTGGCTTTTCGCGGCGCGGCGCGGGCGGCTGATTCGCAATTTTTACAACGCGCCGGACGCGGAAGTCGAACGCGAATTGGCGGAGATTTTTGGAGAAACGAAAGGGGAAGAAAATGACGGAACCGATTTTGTTGGACGCGGTTCTCTTGTTGGCGGAGTTGACGGAACGTCTCTTGACGGAGCCGCGAACGAAGGCGCTTCAAGCGGAAGCGCGAACGACGTTGAAGACGCTCGAAGCGTTGAACCTCTTGCCGCCGACGGAGGAAGCGCCGGAAGCGACGGAAGCGGAGACGCCGGAGCCGTTCCCGGAGAAGACGAAGGCGATTCCGAGCGCGGCGTGATCGCGGAAGCGGAGCCGGTTAAGAAGAAGCGAACGACGCGCCGGAAGCGGAAAGACGACGGCGAATAAGCGGCGCCGCCGAAGGCGGTTTTATCCGCGCTGCCGCGCGAGTTCGGTTTCGTCTCCCGTTGGTCGACGGCGCTTTCGCCCAACTTTGTTTAACGGTTTTCCCGCCGTCGTCCGGACGCTTCGAACGCGGCGTCTCGACGATTGTGATTTAACCGACGTTCCGACGTTTCGACGGCGGTCGGCGGCGGGAAAACGTTTTTGAAAGATTTAAGAAGATGAACGCGAGGGGAAACGTCGTCGCGGCTGCGTTTAGGAGCGGGTTGAGTTTCGCGGGCGTCGACGTGTTGGCGCGGCGCGGCGACGTCGTCAAGCGGTTGCGCGGCTTTTGCGTCGCGGGCGACCGGCTGGTCGTCGTCGACGCGAAGACGTACCGCGAGGCGGAAACGCGCGAGTTGGTCGTCGAGACGGAAGCGCTCGGCGAACTCTATCCGCCCCGTCCGCGCGACCGGTTCGAACTCGACGACGGAAACGGCGTCCGAGTTTATTCGGCGTTCGCGGAGGCGGACGCGGGGCTTTGGCGGTTTTGGAACGGCGACCCGCGTTTCGTCGTCGCGAAGATCGTCGAGAGCGAAGCGGAAGGGGGGACGCGATGAGCGAAGGGAACGTTAAAAACGCCGGAAACGCCGGAAACGCCGGGCTCGGAACGGTCGGACTGGCCGACGCGCTCGTCCGCTTTTTGTCGGCGCGCTTTCCGGAACTCGCCGTTTGGCGAACGTATCTCGGACGCGACGAGCCGACGACCGGCGCGCGGTTGGCCGTCGTTCCGGAGTCGTTCGCGTTGGAGCCGTTGAGCCGGAGCGGGCGAGGCGGCGCGCGGTTTTGGCGGTCGGTTGTTTGTCGGCTCGTCCTGCTGAAAGACTTCGCGGCGTCGACGACCGGGGAAGCGACCTTTGCGCCCCTCGCCGAAGTCGACCCGTTGATCGCGACGCTCGAATCGATCGCGGCGGCGCTGACCGAAGCGGTCGTCGTCGACGAAACGGGCGGAGCGACCGCGCGGCTTTACGCGAAGGAAACGGAGCCGGAGCCGCTTTACGACGAAACGGAGCTTCTCGCCGGGCGGTTCCTCGGAAGCGTTCGCGTCGCGATTAGCGAAAAGGTCGAACGGGGAGCGGGGGTTGGCTAAGGTTCGCGGTTCGACCGCCGGGCTCCGCAAGGCGCTCGACGCTTGCGAAAAGAAGGCCGACGCTCTTTTGAAAGCGTCGACCGAAGCGGAGGCGAAACGGGCGTTGAAGGAATGGCGCGCGATGTTTTCGATCGCCGGGAAACGTCGAACGCTCAAACGAGCGAAGCCGAAGGAGAACCCGTTTTTCGTTTGGCAAGTCCGGAGCGGACGCGTCGAGAAGATCGGGACGGTCAAGGAATTTAAGAAAGCGGTTCGAAAGGAGCGGCGCAAAGGCGGTTTCGGCGGCGTCGAGGTCGGCGCGCTGTCGCGAACGCGAGAGCGTCGTTTCGAGGCGCGCAAAGCCGCCGCCGAAGCGAGTTCCGGAAAGAAAGCGAAGTCGACCGCTTGGCTCGACGCGGCGCTGAAAGACGGGTTCGACGGATACGTCAAGGAGAGCGCGGCGGCGCCGGGCGACTTCCCGATCACTTGGAAATATCCGGCGAAAGCGGGGCGGCGGAACATTCCGGACTATTACCTGCGTTCGTCGATGAAGCTAAATCGCGTCGACGCGACGACTTGGGAACTCGTCTTGAAACCGTTCTTCAAGAGCGGCGAAGGGAGGAACGTCCTCAAAACGTTGGAACTCGGCGGAACCGTTCGACGCAAGCGGCGGCGCAAGTTGGTCGGGTATACGGTCGTTTATTACCGACTGAACGCGGCGGGCAAGAGCGCGTCGAAGCGAAAGAAATACGGGACGCCGGGGCGCGAATACGGTCGAGCGCGGCGGCGAATCGTCCCGCGTTACGCGACGCCGGTTTCGACCGTTTCGGTCGTCGCGCGACCGTTTTTGAAGGCGCTCAAAGAGCGTTTGGAAGCGGGATAATTAAATCGATTGAAAGCAAAAAGGGGGAAACGATGGCAAGACTGGGGATCGACGCGACGCCGACCTTTATGGACGGCGACCGCGACCGCGCGGCTCCGGGCCCGCGCTTCCGCGCGAGTTCGTTTTCTCCGCTCCCGTTGGTCGCTTGCGGTTGCGCCCAACGTTGAAACGGAGCGGGTTTTTAGGTAAATTGCTTGAAAAAAGGGGGAAACAATGGCGTTGCTGGGATTTGACGCGGACATTGAGTTTGGGAGCGGTTCGGAAGTCGTTCCGGGCGACGGTTCGAAAGACTTGGCGCTGGAAGTCGCGGGGGAAGAGATTCAAATTTCGTCGCGAAAATTCGATTTTAAGCGCTATTTGGAAGGGCAGCGCGACGTTCCGCTCGAAGTCGCTTTTGAAGCGAACTCGAAAGCGGCGGGATTTTTGTTGGCGAAACACGCGGCGCGGGAGGATTTTCAAACGACGCTGACGACGGCGGCGGGAGACGTTTTCCAAGGATACTTCATCGTAACGAAATTTAACGTTTCGTCGCCGATTAGTGGCGAAGAGGAAATTACGTTCTCGCTCCGTTTGAGCGCGAAGCGCGGAGTCGACGAACAACCGACTTTTACGCCGCGCGTCGCCGCTTGATAAAACGAAGTTGAGCGCGGACGGCTCGTCGTTAATCGGTTTGAAAAAGGGGGATAAGATGAAAATTTTCAAGGACGCGAACGGCGGGGAATGGTCGTTCGAGTTGACGGTGTTCGAGTTCAAGCGGACGCGCGACAAGTTCGGCGATTTGCTCGACCCGGATTATTGTTACAACAAGACGCGGGACGCGGTCTTTTTGGTCGACCTGCTTTTCGAGTTGGTCGGCGAACAGGCGGCGAAGCGCGGCGTCGACGCGGCGGCGTTCGCTCGGCTCTTCAAAGGGGACGCGGTCGAGTCGGCCCGACAGGCGTTTTTGGAGGAGTACGTCGCTTTTTTCCCGAGCCGCGCTCGCGAACGGTTGAGCGAGATGATCGCGAAAATCGACCGAGGGCGCGAACTGACGGCGATCGCCGGAGCGGCGAACCTAACGAAAGAACTGGAAAAGCTCGCGAAGAAAGCGGGAATCCTTGCGGAAGGAACGGCGGAGAAAATCGAGCGGAGCGTTTTCGCCGACTCCTCTTCGAACTCGCCGGAATCGCCGGACTTGACCCCGACCGACGAACGCTCCGAGAGTTGAGCGTCGCGGCGCAAGCGCGTCGTCGCGACGAGTGGAGTCGAACGGCGTCGGCCCTGTCGCTCTTTTACTCGGCGAATCGCGGCAAAAACGGCCCGAAACTGGCGACGCGCGATTTTACGCCGCCCGATTTGCTCGACGACGAGCGCGAAGGGGGCGCGTCGCGTCGCGAAAAGATCGTCGCGAAGATACCGCTTTCGGCGGTCGCGGCGGCGTTCGGCGCGAAAGTCGTCGAGCGTCGCGAGTAACCGACGCGGCGCGAAAAAAGCCGCTCGACGGAAAACGCCGGGCGGCTTGCGGTTAGCTTAGCCAACGATGAAACGGAAAGCTAACGAGATAGGCGACGAGGAACGAAGGAATCGGGTGAAGGATAAACGCGAAGACAAGCCAAAGCCCGCCTAGCGACTCTTGCGTCCATCGCGGCAAACACGCGCGAAGCAGATAGGTTAAAACTGCGCCGACGGCGTAGCCTAGGTAAAACGTTCCGAACGCGACGCAGGTCATAACGTCGTTAAAAACGCCGTCGATTCCGGCGTCGAAGACGTAAGAAAACGTCGCGAGCGCCAAAACGTAAAGCAAAAAAACAACGAACAGAACGCGCGCGGCGTTAAGCGCGAACGCAAACGCGGATTTGACGGACATAACGCGACCTCCTAATGTCTATTATAGGCGTCGCCGCGTTAACGTCAAGCGGACGATGAAAAAAGACGGAAAAAGCGAATGAGCGAAACAAGAATTAATTCCGACGGTTCGGCGACGCTGACGATTTCCGGAAGCTCCGCGCCGCTCGAAAAAGCGCTCGACTCGGCGTTGAAAGCGCTCGACGGCTTCGTAAAGTCGGCGTCGCAAGCGTTGGCGGCGTTTGACGCTTACGCGGCCAAAGGGCTCGAAGGGGTTGCCTCGACGTTCGACAAGGCGTTCGGCGGGATTCGGCGGCAAACGGAGATTTTTGTTCAAGACCTGCGTTCGGCGACGCGCGGCGTCGGCGACGAGCTGAAGCCGCTTGCCGAGGCCGCGCGGGACGCGTTCGGTTCCGGCGGGCGTTCGAAACCGCCGAAGTCGCCCGGCGCGTCGCCTCCGAACGGCGAAACGCCGAAACCGGGCAAGCCGTCGCGAAGCGTTGACGTTTCGTTTCGTTCAAACGCGTTCAACATCGCGGGGGTCGAAGTCCTTAAGTCGTTCGGACAAAAAGCGCTAAAATCAGTCGTCGGGCTCGGCGACGAGATGGACAAAATGTCGAAGCGAACGGGCTTTGGCGTCGAAGCGTTGTCGACGCTTTCTTACGCGGCGACGCAGTGCGGGACGGACGTCGAGACGGTCGAGGGCGCGATTCGCGGGTATCAGTCGGTTTTGGCCGACGCGGCGAACGGCTCGACCGACGCGGCGGAGAAGTTGAGTCGACTCGGACTCGACGCCGCCAATTTGGCCGCATTGTCGCCGGAAGAGCAACTTCGAGCGCTTTTCGACGCGTTGGGGCGAATCGAAGACCCGACGCGTCGGGCCGCCGCCGCGATGGAGATTATGGGAGACGACGGCGCGAAGCTCGGCCCGATTTTCGCCGACGGAACGGCGACGCTCGACGCGTTCGCCGCCGAAGCGCGCGAAGTCGGGGCGGTAATGTCCGGCGAGCAAGCCGCCGCGTCGGCGGAACTTGCGTCGGCGACGAATCGGTTGAAAGGCGCGCTTCAAGGCGTCGCCGTTCAGATGGGCGGAGCGCTTTTGCCCGCGCTCCAACGAGGCGCGGAAGCGTTGACGGCGTTAGTTCGAGGGTTCGGCGAATTTGCGACGGCGCGTCCGGAAGTCGTTCGAGGACTGACGGAGTTTGCCGCGCTCGCCGCGTCCGCGTTTGGGACGGGATACGTCGTTAAGCGTTTGACCGATTACGGCGCGGCGTTTTTAGGGCTTGTCCCGAAAGTCGCGGCGGCGTCGAAAACGCTTTTGGCGTTCGCTGCGACGAACCCGGTCGCGACGTTTGTCGCGTTGACGGCGGCGGTCGGCGGATATTTCGCCGTTCGCGACGCGGCGTTTGGCGGCAAAGCGTCTTGGAGCGACGAAGCGAAAGGGATTCTCGAAGCGGGGAACGCGATGCGCGGGCAGGACGAAGGGCGGCTTGCGCGGCTTCAAGCGTTGGCCGAGAAGCAGGAACTGACGAAAACCGAAATCGCCGAAGCGGTTAGCCTCGCCGTCGAGTTGAAGTCGCGATACGGCGACGTCGGCGTCGAGGTCGACGCGCTGACCGGAAAGATCAAAATCGCCGCCGGAGCGCAGGCGGAGTTAAACAAACGGATACTCGAAGCGAAGCGCAAAGAGACGCAAGCCGCGCTCGACGAAGCGAAAGCGAACGCCGGGGAAGGCGTGATCGAGCGCAAAATCGCCAAGGAAGAAGTCGGCTGGGCCGAAACGGTTGTCGGCAAGCGTCGCGACCAAACGTGGCGGGACTACTTCACGTCGTATGATTCTTACGAGACGACGGCGGATTTACAGGTCGCGATCGCGAGCGGCGACGCGAACTTTCAAAAGCAAGTCGCGGCGGCGAAAGCGAAGAACGCGGCGGAAATCGAGAGACTCGAAGCGGAACTCGCCGGACTCGACGCCGTCTTGAGCGCGCCGGAGGGGACGGCGGAAACGTCGAGCGGTTCGGACGCGACCGGAACCGCCGAAGTCGGCGAAACGGTCGCGGCGAAGGAGGCGGAGGCGAAAGCGGTCGAAGACCTGAACGCTCGCATCGCGAAGGCGGAGGAAGACCGGGCGGCGCGTGAAATGTCGGCGTCGAAGCGTCGAATCGAAGCGATCAAGAAAGAAACGAAGGAACTGACCGACGCGATCGACGCGCGGCTCGAAGCGTTGCGGGCGACCGCGTCGACCGAGGACGATTTCGCCGAAATTCACCGGCTCGAAACCGCGAAGGCCGGAATCGAGGCGGACGGGAAAGAGCGCGTCGCCGACGTCAAGAAGGAGGAGGCGGACAAGAAAGACGCGGAGCGCGAGCGACTGAACGCGCAAATCGCGGCGGAAGAGGAGCGCGTCGCCGACGAGTCGCGAACCGACGAAGAGCGACGGCTCGCTCAAATCGACAAGGAGACGGCGGCGTACAAAGAGCTTCTTAACGACGCGCTCAAACTCGCGGAAACGGAGGAAGAGCGCGCCGAGATTCAGGCGAAAATCGACGCCGCCGACGCGACCGCCAAGGAGCGCAAAGACGCCGTTCTCGCCGCGTCGAAAGCCGCCGAAGAAGAGGAAGAAGCGCGTCGCGAACTCGAAAACTTCAACGCGTTCGACGGCGACGACGCGGCGTTTTTCGAGTCGGTCGACGCCGGGGCGGACGTCGCGGCGCGAACCGTTTCGAGCGGCGCGACTTTTTCGGCGCTCGACGCGCAAAAGCTCGGCGCGAACAATCCGGCGGAGGAAAACGTCAAGGCGACGCTCCGGACGAACGAACTGCTCGGCGATATTGTCGCGCGGATGGACGAGTTCGATTTCACGCTAAGGGCGGCGTAAAATAAGGGGGAACAATTTTGGCGAACGTTATTAAATTCAGTTTCGAGCAGACGTTAGGGGGCGAGTCGGTCGAAACGAATTTTCAAGAGTCGGCGGAGAATCGGGCGCGGTCGACGCGTTCCTTCGACGTCGTTTGCGTCTCCGGCGTCGCGACGACGGCGCAGGCTTACGCGGCGGCGCGCGGACACGTCGCGGCGGCGTTTCCGCGTGATATTTTCGGGAATCCGATCGCGTCGATTTCCCTTGCCGAAACGACGGCGGCGAACCGCGCTTGGAAGTTCGAAGCGCGGTACTCGTCGAAAGCGGAGGTTCCGAAAGATTGGTACGACTACTGTTACGTCGATTCTTACGACGGTTCGAGCGAGTCGGCGACGCGAACGCAAAGTCTCGGAACGCGAATCTTTCCGACGCCGGACGGTTGCGCGGTCGATTACGGCGGCGCGATCGACGTCGCGGACGGCGTCGCGCGGGGCGTTCAAATCGCGTCGCCGATCGACCGTTTTTCGGTTCGTTTGCGCTTGAAACATACGCCGGAGCGGCTGGCGTACCTGCGGAGCTTGGGCGCGTACCGGCAAAAGACGAACGCGGCGCCCTTTTGGGAATACGCGCCGGGCGAGGTTCTTTTCGAGTCGTATTCGTTCTCGCTGGCCGGAGTCGCGGACGACGGAAGTTTTAAAAACGCCTATTTCGACGGTCGACTGAATTTCGCGGCGCGGCGGGCGGAGCCGACGAATATCGACGGCGCGGAGTTTGTTAAAGGCGGTTGGGAAGCGGTTTGGGCGTTGAAGGTCGAGGCGGACGGCGCCGACGGTCGCAAGCGCTTGAAGACGCTTTGCGCTTACGCCGAAACGGTTTACCCGAGCGCCGACTTCGACGAGCTGAAACTGGCGCGCTTGGGGTTCGAAAGCTGAAAAAAGAGGGACGGGGATAAAATGCGCAACGCGAACCGATTTTATCGCGGCGAGTCGTTGACGGCGGCGCGGCTGAACGACTTGGTCGAAGCGGCGAACCGTTTTAGTTCCGGCGCGAACGCGTCGGGCGATTTTGGACGTCGGCCCGTTCGTTCGGCGACGGTCAAGAACGAGAGCGGCGCGGTCGTCCCGCGTTTTGGCGTTTTGGAGGTTTCCGGCTTTTGGCGACCGGCGGCAACCCGCGACGAAGCGGTCGAGCGGTTCGCCGCGTCCGGAATCGAGTTGACCGGAACGACGCCGACCGGTTCCGCCGACGCGTTTTTGATCGTCGCGACCGAGCCGATTCCGCCCGGCGAGTTCGGCCCCGTCGCGGCGGCGACCGGAAGCGCGTTTCTCGCCGAAGTCGTCGACGCAAAGGACGCCGCGTCGTTCGGTTTCGCGACGCCCGCGACCGACGTCGCGAACGCCGGAAAGCTCGTCGCGTCGCCGACCGGCCCGTTCCGAATCGTCGCGCGCTCCGCCTCCGGCGTCTGCCTCTTGACGCCGGTCGTCAAGGCAGTCGACCCGTTCGTTTTCGATTACGTCGAGCGACAGCCGTCGTATCCGACCGGCTCGTATATCTCGAACCGAACTTGGCGCAACGAATACACGCCGAACGGGTTGAAGTGTTACCTTTGTTATTGCGATCTTTACGATGATAAAAATGCGACGCTCGGCGACCTCTTCGCGAAAAAACTTCGTTGGGACGTAACGGCGCGCGACTGGGACGGGACGACGGTAAACGGCTTGCCCGGCGAGTTTTATAAACCGGGAAGTTCGACCGTTTTGACGCCGGTTTGTTGCGGGATTCCAGCGACGATTTTGACCGGTTCCAAATACGTCGCCGACGACGTCCGGACTTGGGCGTATCGCAACGGCTGGACGAGCAAGCCGCCGCTGACCGGGCGCGCGTTTTTCCCGTTCCCGATAACGCTGGAGTTCGCGCTTTCTTGGAACGACGCCGAAGACGAGCGGGCGTTTTTCAACCCGTATCGAGCCGCTTTCGACAACGACTCCGACGCCGAAACGATTCGCTTTGTCCTCGACTGTCCGCGTCGACATTTTAAAGCGCTCGACGACGTTCCGGACGTTTTTTTCTTGCCGGGACTTCGCGGCGCGTCGATTCAACTCCTTTGCCCGGTGTGTTACGTCCCAAAACAAGCGGAGTATATTTTCGATTTTAAAACGACTTACGCAACGGACGACGCGTTTCGGTTCGCCTTGGAGACGCGTCCGTTTAAGACGGCGCCGGGCGATCGATACTGCGCGAAGCGTTGGGAAAACGTCGGCGCGCCGCCGGACGGCGCGAAGTCGGCGGTCGCGATCGGTTATAAATCGACGCGGTTTGTCAACATACTTTACACCGAGTCGACGCGACCGTCGACGCCCGCGAACTTCGCGGTTTCGGTCGACGACGCGACGGTTTCCTTGACGTGGAGCGCGCGACTGTACGCAGCGTCGTATCCGTTGCGGATTGAGAACTCGGCGGGCAAAATCGTTGCCGCTTGGGCTCCGAACTCGACCACCGCGACCTGGACGGCGACCGAAAGCGGCGATTACGTCGCGTTTTTGGCCGCCGCCGACGCCGCCGACTTGCGCTCCGACGAAACGAGCGTCGCGTTTTCGGTCGAAGTTCCAAGGATGTAACGGAGCGTTGTTAAACGCCGGAAAATAAAGAGTTAAAAGATGAAGGGAAGGGGGAGAAATGACGGAGGGGAATTGGGACGTTTCGGGCGTCGACGCGGAGTTTGTCGACGTGCCGCTTGGGGGCGTTTGGACGGCGCCGGACGGGGGCCGGTATCGTTGCGTCGGCGGCGGGTGCGGGCGCTGCGCGTTTTTGCGACCGCCGATTCGCGTCGGTAAAACCGGCGTCGAAACGACTTGCGCGAACCAAGTCGACGCGGATTCGAACGGCGGCGACCGCTTGGCGTGTTTTTCGTTCGAGCGTCGCGACGGCGTCGACGTTCGTTTCGAACGCGTCAAAGAGACGGAACCGACGATGAGCGACGCGACGAAGTCGAAACGCAAGTCGAGCGTCGGCGGTTGGTTGCAAGGCGTCGCGGCTTGGTTTGGCGAGCGTTGGGCCGAAGAGCCGGGGAGCGTCGTTTTGGCGGTCGTCGCGCTTGTTTGGCTCGCGCTGACAGTCGCGAAAGTTTTCGGTTGACGCGTCGCAAGTTGAGCGTCGACGGTTGTTTGCGCTTGGCCGTTTTTTGACGGCGATTTTTGGTTGCGAGTCGCGGCCGGATTTCGCGTCGTTTCGCGGCGTTGCAAGTCGAGCGTCGACGGTTGTTTGCGCTTGACCGTTTTTTGACGGCGATTTTGGGTCGCGACTCGCGGCCTGATTTCGCGTCGTTTTTGCGTTTGACAAGTCGAGCGTCGACAAGCGTTTGTGTTTTGCCGTTTTCGACGGCGATTTTGCGCGGCGGTCGAGACGAGTTAGGGGGAAAGAAGAGCAAAGGGGGAGAAATGGAGAAGAAAATTCGGAAGCGTTACAAGCGGGCGCGGGCGAGTTGGAAGCGCGCGGCGGCGAAGTCGGCGAAAGCGGAAACGTCGAAACGGCGGGAGGTTGCGTTGGTCGCGTTGGTTTTGGCGGCTCTTGCGACGTCGGGGAGCGTCGCCGGGGGCGCGTCGGGAGCGGAAACGCCGCCGCGACCGGTGTTGACGATGGAGGACGCGCACCGTTGCGCTTTCCGCGTCGTCGCGTCGTCGAACGGCTCGACCGCGACGCAGGTCGGAAGCGGAACGACGATCGCGCGGCTGAAAAACGAATGGCTCGGCGCGACAAACGCCTGCGTCGTCGACGGTTGCGGCGTCTTCGCGATGCAGTATTTCGGCGACGGGCGGCCCGTTTGCGTCGACGCGAAACTTGGTGGGAAGTGGTACGACTCGTCGCTCGGACTCGATTTCGCGCTCCTTGCCGCGTCGCGTTCGGCGCTCGACGCGTACAATCCGCCGGTCGCTCCGCTCGCGCCGCCGGAACGGGCCCGACTCGACGCCGCGTCGCCGATTTTGTCGGTCGGCTGTCCGGAAGCCCGCGAACCGCAGGCTTGGAAGGGGCGCGTAACCGGTCAATTTGGGGAAGTTCGGCAATTCAAACCGGCGCCGCTTCAAGGTCAAAGTGGTTCCGGGATTCTGCAGTTTTCCCCCGAAACCGGCGTTTTCGAGACGCGGGCGCTCGTTACCTATCGAACCGACCCGAGCGCGTTGAAGGACGCCGATTTCGACGCGGCGGAAGGGGGCGCGCTCGAGTTCGCGCTCCTTTACGACGCGCTAAACGTCGGCGGAAGAAGCGGTTCCGGCGGCGTTCCGGTTCCGCGTTCGCGAACGTCGGCGGGTTCGGCGGTCAATTCGGCGCAGCTTCCGTTCGTTCCTTGCGTCGCGACGTCGTCGAGTTTGCCCGCGTTTCCGAACGGTTTGGCGACGGCGCTTTGGCGTTCCGGCGACTTGACGACGCAAACGGCGCGAACGCCGGAAACGCCGTCGCAAACGTCGACGAAACCGCTTCTTCTTTATTTTAACGCGACTTGGTGTAATAAGTGTCCGCCAACGACCGCGCTCGTCGCGGAGTTCGCGCGAAAAGGTTGGCCGGTTAGAATTTTGGACGTCGACTCGGCGGAGGGAGGGCGCGCTTGGCGGGCTTGCGGTCTGCAAGTCGTTCCGTCGTTTGCGTTTATCGAGGTCGACGCGGCGGGCGATTGGTTCGCGACGCTCGACCTTTGGACGGGCGGGGCGGACGCGCGCCGTCGAATCGAGCGCAACTTCGCGGCGTTCAAGTCGCGAGACCCGACGCGGCCGCGTCCGAATTTGGAACGCTCGACGACGCAAGCGGGGCCGAAGTTCGTTCCTTGCGTCGCGACGGTCGAGTTGGAGAATGCGGCGGAAACGGAAGAAAAGGAAACGACGTCGAAAAACGACTTAACGAACGGCGCGGAAGAGCCGGAAGAAGACGCGGCGGCGGAAGAGGGGGAGGAAACGGAAACGTCGCCGTCTCCGCTTATCGCGGAGACGGTCGCGGCGAAACCGGGGGACGGGCCGACGCTTCCGGTCGAATTGGCGGAGGCGGCGCTTCCGGCGGTCGCGGTCGGCGGCGAGTTCGGGCCGGATTTCGAACCGTCGACGGCGGCGGAGGCGCTCGAAGCGTTCGCGTCGGGCTGGTCGCCCTTTCGACCGGGCGCGGGGGGCGTTCCGGAGTCGAGCGGCGGTTCCGGCGACGTCGGCGGTTCGACCGATTCGACGGCGGGGCTG
>JAGBDD010000100.1 GCA_017937685.1 Thermoguttaceae bacterium
ACCTTGTTGCGACATTGTGTTCATTCCTTGAGTAAATAATAACCGAACGCGGCGCGAACGAACGAAAGCGGATCCAAACCTTCGTCGACGCCAAACCGCGCGCCTTTTTTCTCTTTTTTTACCGCCGTATTTTAACGTTAAGTAATCGATACGATCGAAACCTCGAACCGACGAAGCCGATTCAAGGCCGACGACCGAGACCGACGGCGCGCTCTTCCAAAGGAAAAAAGACGCGCTCCGACGTCGTCCCGTCCCCCGTCGCACTCGACGTCGAGACGGGCGTTCGCAACCGACGCGCTCTCGCCCTCCGAACGAGTCGGAGAACGTCGAAAAGGAAATCGCCGGTCGTCGCGGCGTTCGATTTCCTTGGGACGCGCAGGTCGCCTATTGGGACGTATTCTTATTTAGTTTAACGTAACTTGTCAAAAAATACTATATAAAAATATAAAATTTTTAGCGACCGGCGCGTTTTAGTCGTCGGTCGTTCGGGATGCGCCGATTTTACCAATAACAACGACGCGTCCGAAAAACGCTTCTTTACCGAAAAAAGCCGAAATTTCCGGCGTTTTCCTTAAACGTTTTTCTAAAAGTCAACCAAAATTTTCCCCATTTTAACCGCTTTACCAATTCCTCCCAAACCTCGTTTTTTACCGTTATTCGCCCAACGCGGACAAAACGCCGTACCTTTCGACGCGTCGAGCGGCGCGGCGTTCCGAAAAAACGTCGCGCCGCGTTAAAAAGAAGAAAAAAATAAAGAAAATCGGGCAAAAAAAATCTCCGCCGTCGCGCCGCGCCAAAAACGAGTCGAAAGCGCGGAAATTGTTCGCCGTCCCGATTGCAAAATTTTCCGCTTGTAATAAAATAGAGTTAATGGATTTTGGAGCGGAGCGGGTCGACGCGTTCTTTCGACCGCTTTTCGCCGCGCCGCCCCTCTTTCGTCGACCGTTGAAATCGCGACTTTTAACCGCTTGCCGCGCCGTCGAGTTTCGCTCGTTTTTCGGGCTTCGCTCGCCGCCGAGTCGGCCTTTTTCCCGATTTCGACATTTTATCCAAACAGAAAGGTTTTCCCAATATGACGACCGCGCTTGACAGTCCTTCGCGTCCGAACACGGATATTAAACGAGTCGCTATCCTCTTCTCCGGCGGGCCGGCCCCGGCGGCGAACGCCGTCATCGGCGGCGCCGCGATCTGCTTCGCTCGCGCCGGAATCGAAGTTTACGGTATGCTGAACGGCTACACGCACCTCGTCGACTACAAAGAAGGCGACGTTCTGAAGGAAGGCGAAGCCTACGTTCGTCTCGACAAATGCACCGCCGAAGGGCTCCGCACCCGTCAAGGCATCTGCATCGGCACCGCGCGCGCCAACCCGGGCAAACACCTCAAGACCCCGGCCGACCTCGAAGACGTCGAAAAGCTCGCTCCGATGGAAACCGTCTATCAAGCGCTCTGCTCGCTCGGAATCGACGCGCTCGTCTCGATCGGCGGCGACGACACGCTCACGACCGCCGCGAAGTTCAAGCTCTTTATGGATCGCAAACCGGCCGACGCGAAACGCATTAAGGTCGTTCACCTCCCGAAAACGATCGACAACGACTACGAAGGCATTCCGTTCACGTTCGGTTACTTCACCGCGGTCGAACTCCTCGCGAAGCAAGTTCGCAACCTCTTGGCGGACAGCGAAGCGGCGGGCGCCGGTTTCGTTTGCCAGCTGATGGGGCGCGCCGCCGCTTGGTTGGCTTACGGCGCCTCGATCGCCGGCGAAGCCAGCGCGGTCGTCGGTCTCGAAGATATCGACGAAAGCTGGAAAACGACCGAAGTTACGATCGACCCGGAAACCGGCAAGGAAGTCCTCGACGCGGACGGCAAACCGGTTATGCGCACGATCGTCGATATGTCGCACGTCGTCAATCACTTGGTCGACCTCGTGATCGCTCGCGAAAAAGAAGGCAAAAAAGCGTTTGTCGCGATCATTTCCGAAGGCGTCGCCGAATTCCTTCCGCAAGAAGAAATCAAAAAGTGCATTTCGATGGACGAATACCAATCGCTCAAACCGGACACCTTCGGGCACTTCCCGGTTTCGCAGCTCAAGTACTCGTCCCGTTTGGGCCGTTTGATGGCGGAAGAATACAAACGCCGCACCGGCAAGAGCCGCAAATTCAACGGTTTGCAATTCGGTTACGAAGTTCGTTGCAACCAACCGACGGCTTACGACGTCATCGTCGGCAGCCAAATCGGCGTCGGCTGCTACCGCGCGCTTTGCGAAGACGACAAGAACGGCGTTATGATCTCGGTCAACAGCGGTTCCGACCCGATGGGCCTTACGTTCCCGGCGTTCGAAGACCTTATCAATATGAGCAAACTTCGCGCTTACCAACGCCCGATCAAAGTCGGCAGCGACATGCATAAGTTGGCGCGTTACCTCGAAGCGTGGAAGTAGTCGAAAAACTCGACGCAAAGCGCCGACTTTAACAACAAGGCGGCGCGACGCTAACTTTCGTTAGCGGTCGTCGTTTGCGTTCGCTCGGCCCTCGGTTTTCGTTCGAAAATCGGGGGCCGTTGTTTTTTTAGACGGCGAACGCGGCGACGCTTTTTCCCGTTTCGTCTTTCATTCGTCGTCGTTTTGCGTCGCCTGCCAAGCGTTTCGTTTCGCCGTCGTTTTCCGTCGCGCCTTCTTCGTTTTCATTCCTTTGCTCGACCTATTCGACGCGATTTTTATCCTCCGGCGCGTCTCTTCCTTTAAACTTAATCTCTTTTCTCTCGCGCTTTCGCCGTTTTTTGAGGAAATTCGAGAAAAACGTTAAAAATTCGCGTTTCGCCCCTTGCGCATTTGGAAAAACGCGTTAGAATAATAGCGTCGTTAGGGGAAAGAACTTTCCTCTTCTTCGGCGGGCGCATAGCTCAGTTTGGTTAGAGCGCGTCCCTGATAAGGACGAGGTCCATGGTTCGAGTCCATGTGCGCCCACTTGAAAGCTCCGAAAGCGATTTCGGAGCTTTTTTCGTTTCTTGGCGTTTCGCAACGTTTCGCCCTTTTCTCCCGCCGCGACTTTCGTCATTTTAATCGCCTGCAAGCGTTCGCCGTCTTTTCTCCGGACGTTTTTTTCCGTTCGCCGTTCCCCCGCCGGAATCCGCCTTCGTTTCGCCGGGACGTTCGCCGCGTCCTCCGACTTCGTCGCCCGCTAAAAAAACGCCGCGACGGTTCGCTTGCCCGTCGCGGCGTTTTCAAATTGCCCATTTTTCACCGTTTCGCTAATCCGCCAGCTCGCCCATCAGGGTGAAGGGACTGCCGTCGGTAATTTTCACTTGGCGGAACTGACCGGCCAACGAACGCGGGCCGTTGAAAACGACGATTCGGTCGCAGACGGTTCGCCCGGTCAGTTGGACGATTTCGTCCGACGGGGCCCAAACGCTCGACCGCGACGCGGCGAGCATTTCTTCCGCGCTAACGACTTGCCCGGTCGACGTTTGCGACGGGAGCGGCGCGACGTTTCCGGTCGCGTCGACGGTCGCTTCGAGCGGTTCCGCGTCGGCGTACAGCGCTTCGTCGGCGTTCGACGTCGTTTGCCGCGCTTCGCGTTTGCTCGGGCCCTCGACCAAAATTTCGACCGTTTTCCCAACGAACGACGCGTTCCACTCGGCGCAAATCGCGTCCTGCACCGCGAGCAGCTCGTTGTTCCGTCGCTTTTTCACCTCTTCCGGCACGTCGTCGACCATCGTTCGCGCCGCTTCGTTGCCGGGGCGCACCGAATATTTAAAAATAAAACTATTTTTAAATCGCGCGTACTTAATCAAATCCGCCGTTTGCGCGAACTCCTCTTCCGTTTCGCCGCAGAAGCCGACGATGAAGTCGCTCGTGATCGCGGCGCCGGGAATCGTTTCGTAAATCCTGTCGCACAAGTCTTTATATTCCTCGACCGTATACCGGCGCCGCATCCGTTCGAGAACCGCGTTCGAGCCGTGTTGCGCCGGGACGTGCAAGTACGGCGTCGCCGTCGGAAGGTCGCGCACCGCTTGGAGCAGGGCGTCCGACATATCGGTCGGGTACGAGCTGACGAGGCGAACGCGGCGGATTCCCGGGATTTTGTCGATTTCGACGAGCAAATCGGCGAGGCGCGTCGTCTTTTCTCCCTCGACGTAACGGTAACTATTGACCGTTTGCCCAAGGAGCGTTACTTCGACGCAACCTTGGTCGGCGAGGGTTCGAATTTCGTTCAAAATATCCTTGGGGGAACGCGATTGTTCCGGGCCGCGAACGCTCGGGACGACGCAGTACGAACAGAACTTATTGCAGCCGAACATAATGCGCACCATCGCCTGAAAGACGCGCGGACGGACGCCCGGCAAGCGTTTCGGGTCGTGTTGGCGAAACGAGTCGCGAACGACGCCCGGCGCGTTGCGGTTCTCAAAGCGGTTGACGCTGACGGCGATTTGTTGCGTTCCGGTCGCGGCGGCGTCGGCGACCAAATCGACGAGACGGTCGATCTGACCCGGCCCGACGACGACGTCGACGTGCGGCGCGCGGCGGAAAATCGTCGTTTGGTCTTTTTGCGCCATACACCCCATCACGCCGATCAAGCTGCCGGGCTTTTGCGTCTTCCAATGCTTCAGCCGTCCGAGCGCGCTATAAATTTTCTCCTCGGCGTGTTCGCGAACGCTGCAGGTGTTGAAGAGCAAGAGCGCGGCGTCTTTACGCGTCTCGGTTCGCTCCCAACCGGCGGAGATCAGCTCCGCCGCCGCGAGTTCCGAGTCGAGCGCGTTCATTTGACAACCGACCGTTTCAATGTAAAACTTTTTCATCGCCGTCGTTTCGCTTTCTTGTTCGAGTCGCTTTCGCTTCCGCCTTTTGACGCGTCTTTCGTCGGCGCCGCGCTTCCGAAGAGCGCCGGAAAACGCCGCGACCGCTCCCGCCTATTTTACCCGAATTTGTCGCGACGCAAAGCGCCGCCCAACGAAAAGTCCGTCAAAAAGCCCGGCGTTCGCGCTAATTTCGACAAAATTAGTCAAGAAAAGTCGTCGATTCGCACCTTGCAATCCGGAAGCGCGCGCAAAAACTCGCGACCGTAAGACTTCGTATGAACTCGCGGGTCGAGAACGACGACCTGCCCGACGTCCGATTTCGTCCGAATCAGCCGTCCGACGCCCTGCTTGAACTTCAAAATCGCCGTCGGAAGGAGATAATCGCGGAACGACGAGCCGCCGCGCGCTTCGATCGCTTCGAGACGCGCTTCGACGAGCGGCTGTTCCGGCGCCAAAAACGGAAACTTAACGATAATAACGTTTCGGAGCGCGGCGCCCGGCACGTCGACGCCTTGCCAAAACGAATCGACGCCGAATAAAACGCTCCGCTTCGTCTCCTTGAACGCTCGCACCATCTTCTGACGCGGCAAGCCCTCCGACTGCGAGAAAAACGGATACTCGTTCTCCGCGAACCAAGGGAAAAGCGCGTCGGTCGCCCGCCGCATCCGCTCGTTGTTGGTGAAAAGGACGAACGCGCCGCCGTCCGTTTCGGCGATATATTCCCGGAGCGCCGCGTAAAACCGCCGTTCGTCGACCGCCGCTCGTTCGCCGTCGCCGATTCCGCGCCGCCGCGCCGCGTCGTCGTCGAGTTCGAGCCCGCGCGCCAAGACGAGCGTCATTTGACGCCGGTAATCGAACGGACTCCCGAGCGCCCGCGCCCGAGCGTCCGACAAGCCGACCCGCGACCGAAAAAACGCGAACGCTCGGCGCGTTTCCTCCTCCGACGGCGCGGCGTCGACGCCGCCGGAAACGCCGCTTTTTCCCGACTTTTTGCGACTTTTCGGCGTCGCCGTCGTCAACGTCGCGCTCGCGGCGACAACGGTCGGAACGACGTTGAAAAGCGTTTTGCGCAAAATCGGCGCGACGTCGACCGGGGCCGCCTTCATAACGATTTTCAACCGCCCTCGCGAACGCGATTTTTCGAGCCAATAAACAAAGTTTTCCGCCCGCTGCTCGAGCCAATCGTCGAGCGCCGACAAAAACGCCTCGACCCGCGTTCGCGCCGCGACGTACTCCTGCCGCCGCGCCGGGTCTTCGAGCGAATCGGAGGCGTTGCGAAGCGCGTCGCGGAGCCGCGCGAGCCCCTCCGAAAGACCGTTTTTGACGATTTTCCGCTCGAAAACGCGTCCCGACGAACCGGGCCGCGCCTCCAACCAATCGGCCAACGACGCGAAAAACTCCTCGGCGCGGAACCGACAGTCGTCGACCCAACGCGCCGCCCGCTCGAACGTCTCCTTATCCGCGCCGAACGGAACCCGCGCCATTTCCTCGACGAGAAGCCCGCGGTTCGTCCGGTCGTTGTAAAGTCGATTAAGAAGGTAGTCGATCTGATACTGCGACAACTCGACGCCGAGGTGTTCCGCCGCGACCTGCTCCATCGTATGCGCTTCGTCGAAAATCACCGCGTCGTATCGGGGCAAAATCGAACCGCCGATATTGCGGATCGCCAAGTCGCTGAAAAGAAGCGCGTGATTGACGATCAAAATTTTCGCCGAGTCGAGCCGCCGCCGCGCCTTCGCGTAAAAGCAACGCTCGAAAAACGGGCACTTGCGTCCGAGACAGTTCCCCTGTTCGCAACAGATTTCGTTCCAAACTTCCGGATTCGGCGTCGGCGACAGGTCGGAAAGGGAACCGTCGACGGTCGTTTCGAGCCATTTCTTCAACCGCTCGAACTCCTTTTGCTCCTCCGTTTCGAAGAGCGTTCCCCCCGCCGCCGACTTCGCCGCCGACGCGAACCGCCGCCGACAAAGATAGTTCGAGCGGCCCTTGACCAACGCGACCGAAAATTCAAACGGCAAAATCGACGTTAAAAACGGCGCGTCCTTCTCGAAAAGCTGCTCCTGCAAGCCGATCGTATGCGTCGAAACGACGACGCGACGCGTCTCGGCGGTCGACTCGGCGCCGTCTTCGAGAACGCCGAACGCGCTTTTCGGACGCGTCGTTTCCCCGCCTCCGTCGCCGTTTCGAACCGTCCCTTGCGGTCGGAGAATTTCGGACGCCGCCGCTTTCGCCGCTTCGATTCGCTCGCTCAGCGTCCGCGCCGCGGCGTTTTCCGACGGCGCGGCGTTCGTTTTTTTCGGAGAATCGGGGAAAATTGCGGAAGCGCCCGCCCCCGACGGCGTTTCGTCGGGGCCCCAAGGAAACGCATCGTCCGGACGGTAGTCGCGGACTTGGTCTTCGACGGCGAAAAGAATCGCCGGAACGAGATACGCGAAACTTTTGCCGACGCCGGTGCCGGCCTCGACCGTTAAATGACGGCGCTCGCGCAGCGCCGCGTCGACCTCCGCCGCCATTTCCAGCTGCTCGACGCGACGCTCGTAATCGCCCCGACGCCGCGCGATCAGGCCGCCGTCGTCGAGAACGTCGCGAAAATTAAACGTCGAATCGGGTCGCGTCATTCGACGACTTTAAGAACCGGACGCCCGTTTTCGTCGAGTTCGAGCGGGCGCCAATCGCCGGGATGGACGTTCCAACCGATCGACTTTTCGCCGCGCGCCGTTTTGCGCAACCGCCGTTCGACCGTCAGTTTCAAAAAGAACGTTTGTTTCGCGTCGCCCTCTTTTTCGGGCGCGACCGTAACGGCGTAAACCCGCGTCGCGACCTCGGCTCTCGCGTTGATCGTTTGCGATTCGGTCGCGTAAAAAGTCGGCTTGACGCGGTCGCCGAGCGCGGCCAAGGTCAGAATCGTCGGGTTCGCCAAGAACGAATGAAGTTCGCGGTGTCCGTCCTCGTCTTGCGTCGACGTCGCCCAGTATTTAATCGCGTCGTCTTCGTCGACGATCGGCGGACGATCCCAGTGCGAACGCGTCAACTGCCGCAACGTCAAGACGTCGCCCTTTTTCGCCGCGTCGAACCAAATTTGGCAAAATTCGTCCGCTTGCGCGTCGAAGTCGGCGCGATACGTCGCGACGCAAAGGGGGCCCGAAATCGCGCCGGCCAACGCCAACGCCAATCCGGCGAGCCCCCAAGAGCGTCCGACCAGCTCGCCGCCCGATTTCGCGATCGCCGCCAACGCGAAAATCGCCGCTAAAACGGCGAACGCCGAAAAAAACAAAAAGCCCAAATTCAAGAGCGACAAAAACGAAAGCGCGCCCAACAACGCCGAAACGATCGCCAAAACGGACGCCCGCTTCGAAACCAGTTCGTCCGCCGCGTTCGAAACGTTCGCGGCGCTCGCGTCGGCGCTCAACGCGTCGAACAAAGAGGAAGACGTTTTTTCCAAAGGCTTCAATTTATCGGCCATCGCGACGACTCCTTTGCGTCAAAAAAAGAAAGGGCGGCGCTTCCGCAACGTGAAACGCCGATTTTAAACAAATTACAAACCGCCGCAACGCAAATTTCGCCGCGCGACGGTCGCGATCATTCGCCGCCGTACTTCCAAGAGCCGCCTTCTTCGGAACCGTCGTCGTAAACTTGGTCGAAAACTTCTTTATTGCGTTTCAGCTGATTGGAAACGAACGCTTTCGAGTCGAAGGTCGACGAGCCGATCAGCGGTTTCAACGATCCTTTCGACATAAAGTCGACGACGGCCATCGTGAACGGCGCCGACGTTTGACGCGGTTTCTCCGGCATCGTTTGGAAGAAAACGAAAACGCCGGTGCCGCAGAAACTGCCGAAAATCACGAACAGCGCGATCCACTTCGCGATTCCGTCCGCCTTCTTCGAAAACCAAAGATCGTTCTTCGTGATCATACTCGTTACGAACATCAAGATCGCGAGAACGAGTAAGAAAACGACCATAAACGACAACATATCGTTATAGTACGCCATAAACGACATCGCGTTGTCGAGCTGATTCGCGACCAACTCGAACAAACCGATCGCGAAGAGCGTCGCGAACATCAGATTGAAGCCTTGAATCGCCACGCTCCAAATCTTCATTTTATGCCAAAACGCAAAGCCCGCGATCCCCATCAGAACCGCCGCGACCACAAAGCTAACAGGAAGCCCCATCATAATATTTTATCGCCTTATTCTCGATTTTACCGATATTTGCCGTTATTAAACGAAGCGCGACGCCCCGCTCGTTTTCAAGCGGGCCGTTCGCTCGGTCGACGCGCCGTCGTTATTTCAGGACGCGAACCAACTCTTCGAACGACGTAACGCCGTCGCGAACGAGTCGAGCGCCGTCGACCAAGAATCCGCGTTGCCCGCTCTTGATCGCCGCGGCGCGAAGCGCTTTGTCCTTCGCGGCCAAATCGGCGTCGGCGGCGATAATTTGCCGCATTTCGTCGTTGATTTCGAGGAGGTCGAAAATCGCGACGCGCCCTTGATAGCCGACGTCGCGGCAGACTTCGCACGGGACGTAATAATCGCGTTGGCCCGGCTCGACTTGCGGTCGCACGCGTTTGCGCCACAGCTTTTCGGTTTTCGGGTCGAGGCCGAGATTCTTCAAAATTTGCGGGTTCGGCTTGATTTCTTCGCGGCACTCTTCGCAGAGGCGGCGAACGAGTTTTTGCGCGATCACCGCCGTCATCGCGTCGGCGAGCGCCTTTTTATCGACGCCGCTTTGCAGGAGCGCGATCAGCGCGCCGACGGCGTCTTTCGCTCGTTGCGTCGAGATGACGAGACGGTCGTTTTTGACTTCGTCGCAGCAGAGCTTCCACGCTTCGGTCGTTACCATATCGCGCACCAAGACGACTTTCGGCTCTTTGAAGAAGACGTCGCCGAGAATGTTCATCGGCGTTTCGCCCTTGGCGGAGTCGTAGGTGTTGAGCGTAATATTTTCGATCGTTTCATACGGGTTTTGCACGTCTTCGACGGTCGCGAAGTCGCGGGTGAAACGGTCGGCGGTATTGAAGGCGACGGTCGTGAGCGTCTTCAACCCTTGGTGCGGCGCGGCGGCCAAGACGACGAGGCCGTTTTCGGAGTTGATCAACTCGCGCATCTTCCCTTGACGTTCGGGCGAAACGCCGATTTCGTCGAGCGTGCGGAGGCGCGCCGCTTGGAATTTGAACGAAACGCGGAACATTTCGCCGGTCGGCGTTCCCGCCGTTTCGAGCAAAGCGTCGCAGGTCAGCGGCTTACCCTTTTTGTTTTTGTCGTAAAACATCCGAAACATACCGCTTTGACGCGAACGCCGGTCTTTCGGGTTCGCGCCGATCAGGAACTTCGCGGCTTCGGCGACGGAGTCGGCTTCCTCGCGCGTCCAAGGGTTTTTAAACGCGTCGGTTACCGGGTGATAGACGCCGTCGAGTTGGTATTGAAACTTCGTTTCCTCGGCGCCGAACTCGATCGCGACGTCGGTCGCGCGGTTATGCAACGCGTGATAAAGGAGTTCGCGGAACAGGTTGTAACCGACGGCGTTGTTCACTTGACGCGAACGGAAGAGCCGCCCGACGAGAACTTGCTCCTCGACGTCTTTCCCAAGCGCGCCGAGTTGAATCGTCGAGCCGCCTTCGTAAGCGAGCGCCTTCGGCTTCACCTTTTGTTTCAAGACTTTAGTGCGGAACCAGAACGCCAAGTGCCCCGCCGTCATCACTTTGTCGGCGTCGAGCATATCCTTGTTGCGCGCTTTGACGTAAATCATATTCGGGATAATCCACGCCAAAATAACGACCGGAAGCCCCGCCCAGAAAATCGGGATAAAGAGCGCGGCCAACATCCCGACGGCGAACGCAATCATATTCATTCCGTTCCAGAAGGAACGGTCGGGGTCGCCGAGCCGCTCCGCGTCGTTGTTGATCCAACTCGTCGACGCGAGCCAACTCAGGTAAACGACGATCAGAATCGCCAATTTGATCGGGCAAATCGTCATTCCGTCGTTGCGCCAACCGCCGACGCCGCCGGCTAAAACCGCGTCGGAACCGCACGCCGTCGCGAACAACGCCGCGAACGCAAACAAACCGACGAACTTCATTATTTTAAGAGATCGTTTCAACGTCGACGCTCCCCTGTCGGAAGCGCGGTCGACCGGTCGGCGAACGCGCTTCCTCGCTTTTCTTTTGAACGTTAGTTTTCCGAAATCGTTTATTTTTCCGTTATTAGGCGGTTTCGGCTCGTCTCGAAAACGCCGAGCCGAAACCGTCGCGAACCGAACCGAGATTACAAAATCCCCGGCTCCTTAACTTCGACGCCTTTGAGCGCCGTCTTAAGCGGCTCGTCTCGAAAACGCCGAGCCGAAACCGTCGCGAACCGAACCGAGATTACAAAATCCCCGGCTCCTTAACTTCGATACCCTTGAGGGCCATCTTGAGCGACTCGATGTTCGGCGCGACTTCGAACGCCGTCGCGCGGTCGATTTTCTTCGCTTGCACGAGATATTTAAGCGACATCGTGAAGTCTTGCATCCCTTCCTGCGCGTTGATGCGGATCGCGTCGCCGAGTTTTTCGTCTTCGCCTTCGAGAATCAACTTGCGGATAATGCTGTTGACGATCATAATTTCGCACGTCGGGACGCGTTGGACGCCCGGCAAAATCGACGGCAACAGCTTTTGCGCGACGATCCCCTTCATATTCATCGCGATGGCGCCGCGGATCGCCTTGTGCATATTCGCCGGGAAAAGGTCCAAAATACGCCCGATCGTCGACGGCGCGGTCGACGCGTGGATCGTACCGAAGACCAAGTGGCCCGTTTCGGCGGCGTGAATCGCGGTTTCGAACGTTTCGCGGTCGCGCATTTCCCCGACGAGCATCACGTCCGGGTCTTCGCGGACGGCGTGCTTCATCCCGACTTCGAAGTCGCAAACGTCTTGGCCGATTTCGCGTTGGTTGATCAAGCACTTTTCTTCGGTGAACATAAACTCGATCGGGTCTTCGAGCGTCAGAATGTGCTTGTTGTAGTTTTTGTTGATCCAGTTGAGCATCGACGCGATCGTCGTCGACTTCCCGGAACCGGTAACGCCGGCGAGCAAAATCATCCCTTGGCTGAACTTGCAGAGTTCGTAAAGAACCGGCGGAATGTGCAGCTTTTCGAGTTCCGGAATGAAGTTGTTAATACGCCGCGCGACGAGGCCGACGTGCCCCATTTGCGTCAAAACGTTGACGCGGAAACGCCAAGTAACGCCGTCGACGACGCAGGTGTGCGCGAAGTCCGCCCCGCCGGTGTCGTTGTAAATTTTGCGGTTGCGTTCGTCCATCATCGGGAAGATGAGGCGGTTCATTTCTTCGTCGTCGATGGGGCCGCGGTTGAGCGTGCGCAGGCTCCCCTTGACGCGGACGTAAGGCGGACGGTCGACTTTCAAGTGAAGGTCGCTCCCGGAGAGCTTGACCAACGCTTGGAAGAGGCGGTCGATTTCAAGTTCCTTCTTTTTTCTAAAGACGCGATCGGGCGTCGCGCCGGATTCGGGAGTCGACATACGTTCTTTTTCTCCGTTCCACTTGCGTCGAGCCGAAACGCGCGCCTTCCGACGCCGCTTCGTCTCGCCATTTCAACCAAATTCTCTATTTTGCCCGTCTTCGTTGTTCGTTATTTTTCGTCGACGCGCTCTTCGCCGACTTCGCTTAGCCGCCCAAACGACGTCGACGCTCTTATGACGTTGTTATCGGCGCTCGCGTTCCTCGAAGCTCAACCGAAACGCTCGATTTTCGTCGATTTTCGCCGTCAAACGCTCGGCGTCGTCGGAATCCGAACCGGAATCCCGGCGGTCGGCGTCGCTTCCTTCGCCTCCGCGTCGATTTTCGCCGTCAAACGCTCGGCGTCGTCGGAATCCGAACCGGAATCCCGGCGGCTCGCATCGCTTCCTTGACTTCCGCGACGGAGTATTCGCCGTAATGGAAGACGCTCGCGGCCAACACCGCCGACGCGTTCGCCTCCGTTACCGCTTCGACGAAGTGCTTCGGCTCGCCCGCGCCGCCGCTCGCGACGACCGGAATCTTCACCGCGTTCGCGACCGCCTTCAAAATCGGCAGGTCGTATCCGTTTTTCGTCCCGTCGCCGTCCATCGACGTCAGGACGATTTCCCCGGCGCCGCGACTCTCGACCTCGCGCGCCCAAGCGACCGCTTCGAGCCCGGTTCCGAGCCGTCCGCCGTTAATAAAAACTTCCCAAAACTCTTTCCCGTCGCGGATTACGCGCTTCGGGTCGATGTTGACGACGACGCATTGACTCCCGAAGCGAGCGGCGGCCGCGTCGATCAAATCGGGCGTCTTCACCGCCGAGGAGTTGATCGACACCTTGTCGGCGCCCGCGTTCAAAATTTTGCGGAAGTCCTCGACCGTCCGAATCCCGCCTCCGACGGTTAGCGGCATAAAGACGACGTCCGCCGTCTTCCGCACGACGTCGACGATCGTGTCGCGCTCTTCATGACTCGCGGTAATGTCGAGAAAAACCAGTTCGTCGGCGCCTTCGCGCTCGTACCGTTTCGCGACCTCGACCGGGTCGCCGGCGTCGCGCAACCGCACAAAATTCGTTCCCTTGACGACGCGACCGCCGCAAACGTCCAAACACGGAATCACCCGTTTCGCCAGCATTCTTCTCTCGACTCTCCGATTTTCACAACGCCCGCGTTTTTTTTCGCGACCGTTTCTTCTGTTTTGTTTCGAAAACGCGTTCCGCCGCGCGGTCAAAGCGCCTCCGTTCTACTCAGTTTAAAAAATTTTTGCAAATCGTCAACCGGGAGCCCGGGCGCGCGCCTTCCCTTCCTCGCAAGGGACGCGCAAGAGAATCCGCGCAATCCTCCGATTTCGCCGACTTTTCCCCGTTTATCTTGCTTAACGTCGTTGCGGCGCGTTCTTTTTTAGTTCGCTCATCATATAATTAATGACGCTGGCGTTGGCGCGGAGCGAACCGGCGAAGTCGCCTCGCTCGAACGCCGTTTTCGCTTGCGCTCGGGCGCTCGCGACGCCGTCCCAATCGGGCGCGAAAATTTGCTGTTCGCGCATCGCGTCGCAAAGTTGGTCGCAAACGTCGGCGACGTTCTCGCAAAACGCCGCGTTCGGCGCCGCGGACGCGCGAACGTAAGGGCCGGCGCCCCAAGTCTTTGCGGCCCAATCTTCTTGCGTCGCAAAAAAACGTTCGCGAGCGCGCCAAAAGAAAAGCCCGACGAACGCCGCGACCAAAACCGTCGCGCCGACGCCGACCGCGCCGCTCGACGCTCCGAAAAGGCCGCAAAATCCGCAAATCGCCGCGCCGACGCTCGCGCTCGCCAAGGCCGCCGCCGTCCAAGCCGACGTTGAAAGAGGCGCTTTTTTCGTTTGCGTTCGCTCCGCTTTCTCGATTTCGCGCTCGACCGCCTCCCAATCCGGCGCCGCTTTATATCTTGCGACGACGACGGTTATATTGTCCGGGCCGCCGCGCAAATTCGCCAAGTTGACGAGCGTTTCGGTCGCTTCCTCCGGTTGGAAAACTTCGAGAATTTGCCCGATTTCCGAATCCTCGAACTGCCCGGAAAGCCCGTCGCTGCAGAGCAGAAACGCGTCGCCCGGACGCAACGGAAACGGGCCTTCGACGTCGACGACGAGCGACTCCGTCGGCCCCAGCGAACGAGTGATAATGTTTTTCGGAATATTCGCCAACCTTTGAAAAGCCGGACGCGAGTTCGGAAGGCGACGCGCTTCCCAAACGAGCGAATGATCGAACGTCAGTTGCTCGATCGTTCGATCGCGGAGCCGATAAACGCGACTGTCGCCGACGTGCCCGACAAGAGCGCCTTCGGGAAGGAGCGCGAGCGCGTCGCACGTCGTTCCCATATCGCGAAACGCTTCGTCGCTTTCTCCGCGTTTGCGAATTTCAAAGTGCGCGTCGAGAAGGGCGTCGCGCAGCGCTTCCGGAGGCGTTTGTTCGGTTCGTTTCAAATAAGCCTGCGAAACCAGCGTCGCGGCCATTTGACTCGCCAACTCTCCGGCCGCGTGCGCGCCCATTCCGTCGGCGACGACGAAAAGAGAACCGCGCGTTTTGCCGAGGCGCGGCGTCGCGGCGAGCGCGACGGCGAACGCGTCTTGATTGTTCGAGCGGCGCATCCCGACGTCGGTGCGCGACGAAACGACGAGAGAATCTCGCAACCAATGTTCGTTTTTATCGTTCATACGACCGACCTAAAAAACGCGCGACTCGAAGCGCTCAAACGGAAAGATAAAACTTAAAGGCGTTCGCGACCGCCTCTTGATACTCGAAAAAGACGACGCCGGCGGCGATCAACGCCCCCCAGCCCAACGCGGCGAACGCAAGCCAACCGCGTCGACGCGGCGACTCCGTTCGCGCCAATTCGGCGCGCAACTCTTTTTCCAACCGAAGCCAACCCTGTTGCGACCGCGGAACGTCAAGCCCGACCAACGACGCGACGCGCCCCAACGCGGCCCCGTCGATATAAAGCTGAACGCCGAGATTCGGCAAATTCAACGACGCGCCGGCCCAACGCGCCTCGTCGTCGAGCGAAAGCGCGACGCGGGCGAGAGACGCGCGCAACTCTTCGCAAGTCGCGTTATAAACGACGATTCGCGGACGTTGCAACGACGTCGAAAGGAAGACGACGCAAAAATAAAGAACGCCGCAAAGGAGCCAAACGTTCGCGCGCCACGCCGTCATCGCGCTGAGAGGCGGCGTTACCGAACCCGGCCCAATGAAAAGAACGCCGAAAAGCGCGAGCGCCAACGCCATAAAATCGCGGCGACCGTCGACCGCGAACGGTTGCGGACGGCTGTGCAACCAAGCGAGCGCCAGCCAATAAAGCGCGAGCGGAACGGTCGCTACAATAAAACAAAAAGGCGTCATACGTTCGTTATTCCTTAGGAAGCGGACTTTCAAGCGTCGCCCGCCCGAAACCTTCAAGCAACTCGTATTTTTTACGCCACGTCGTGTACATAATACCGACGCAACCGGGCGTTCGCGCGCACGTTTCGAGCCAATCGAGACTCGTGTCGAGCGAGTCGACGTCGTAATACGCCGCCGCCTGCGTTCGGAACCCGCGCTCGGAGAAGAATTTCATACTGTCTTCGCGAATTTCGTAATACCAGCAGCTAATAATTAAGTCTTTCGGAATCAAATCCCAGACGCCGACGTAGCTGCCGTCGCAAACGTAATAATTATCGCGGGCGTTGTGCTTCGGGTCGAGCATATCGGACCAAATGTAAATTTCGGCGTCCGGCGTCGTTTCGCGAATGATTTTACGCTGTTTCGCGACGCAGTCGGCCAAAATTTCGGCGAGCGAAATTCCGCGCGCCTTGCAAGCGGCGCACGTTCCGGCGCACCGGATTTCGTCCATACTGAGAAACCACTTTTTCGGCGCGAGGGCTTCGACGACGCCGCGCGCCGACTCTTCGAAGAACTCGTAAAGTTTCGGCTCCGACATACACGTCCCAATTTGCGGCGCGCCGACGAGCGGCGGATAGTAATAGTCGATCTTCAGCGCTTGACCGTCTTTTATTCGGCTTCCTTCGGGAAGCGTCAACGTTTGGCTTTCGGCGTTCGGGTTCCAGAGCCGCAACGAGAAGTCGGGCAAAACCCAGTCTTTCCCCTCTTCGTAAACGGTTCCGCTCTCCGCGTCGGCGACGACGAACGGCGTCCCGGGCCGACGCAGCGGATTGACCAACCCGACCGGCTCGACCGTCAAATCGTCGACCCAAAAGCGACCGTCTTCGCCGTCCCAAACGCCGGCGTACAGACGCGTTTTTCCTTCTTCCGGCGCGCGGAAAACGGCGGAAACGCGCGTCCAATCGGTCGCGCTCTCGGCGTCGTATTTCGGGCGAGCGCTCCCCAACGGCGCGCCGTTTTCGTCGTAAATTTGCAACATCAGATTGCCGCGGACGTTCTCGGTTCGGAACCAAATCGACGCGCGGTAGAGGCGGCTCGGCGCGAGTTGAATTTCTTTCATCAGCCGCCCGTGTCCGTGTTTGTCGGCGGCGAAATTTTCAAACCGAATCGACGCGGAGCCCGAACGCGCGACGTCGTCGTCGCGGAAGGAAATCGTTCCCGGTTGGTCGTTAAAGACGTAATCGGTCGGACGGTCTTTTTTCCAGTTTTCGAGCGAGCCGTTCGGAACGTCGATCGGCGTCGCGACCGCTTCGACGCGACCGTCGACCGCGCGCGCCGGAAGGCCGCGAACCGGCAGTCCTTCGGCGAGATTTTGGTCGAACCCGAGCGCCGTTCCGTATCCGATCGACCAAAGAATCGGAATAATTTCGACCTTTTCCTCGTCGGCGACGGCGCGAATCTTCGCCAAACGCGCTTTTCGGGCGTCGTCCCAACGCGAGTAATTTTCGACGCCGCAAGACCAAAGGACGCCGTTGAATCCGACGGCGGAGGCGCGGCGAATCAGGGCCGCCAACTCGTCGGCGCGCTCGTCGCTTTCGACGCCGAACGACGCGTAAAACCAACGATCGGCGAGGCGCGGCGCCGGAAGGGTTCGCTCCGCGACGCTTGGCGACGACGGCGCGGCGTCGTCCGCAAACGTCGGTTCGGCGACTAAAGCGGTCGCCGTCGACGCGATTAGAACGACCAGCGCGACGCCGAGTCGTTTCGCCGTTTTTCTCCACTTTTCCCAATCGAACGTCATTCGTCGTTTCCTTTTCTCTCGCTTCGTCTTGCGTTGGGCGCCTTTAAAAGTTCGACGCCTCTATTTATTATAATCGACGTCGGCGCCGATTTCCAGCCCCTCGACCGTTTTGGTCGAGATTTTTTCGACAAAACTTCCCGACGCGCGCCGCTCGAACGCTCGAACGGCGCGAAGTCGGGAAAGAGACGGAAACTTAACCGACGAAACCGATTATTCCGCCGCCGCTTCCGGAGCGGTTTCGGTCGCTTCGGTTTCGGTCGCCGCCGCTTCCGGAGCGGTTTCGGTCGCTTCGGTTTCGGTCGCCGCCGCTTCCGGAGCGGTTTCGGTCGCTTCGGTTTCGGTCGCCGCCGGTTGGGCTTTCGGGAAGACCTTGTCGATTACGGCGTTCTTAAAGGAAATCCCCGCGCTGATCGTCGTGAAGACGAGCGCCAACGTCAACATCGCGTTGACGAAAACGCGTTTTCCGCCCTTGCCGACCGCGTCGCCGATATAGCTTCGCTTGTTGTTCAAGATGAAGAAGATGAGGTACGCGATCGGAAGCATCGTCAGGCAGACCGCCGACGCGAAGACCGGGAACCACATCGGCAACGTAACGACGACGCCGAGAACGCCGACGCACGGCGTCAACGCAAACAAGCGGAACCGCTTTTGCGTCATATCGAGACCGAGCATTTCGCACATCGTGAAGCCGCACGCGACCATATGAACGCTGACCGCGCCGCCGCACATCCCGATAAGACCCAGGCAAAAGATGACGTTGCCGAACGGAATCCCGTGGAACGCTTTCGCGGCTTCGAGCGGTTTCATCCCGTCGAGAACGACGTCGGCGCCGGTGTAAACGCCCGTCGCGACCATCCCGACCATAATCAGCGAGGTAACGATCACGAACGGCAGGAACATCGTCATTCCCAAGTCCCAACGCGCCAACGTCTTATGTTCCGGGCCCCAACCTTTCGCAAGAAGCGAATACGGGTAGAGGAACGTCATATTGATCCCGACCGACGCGCCGAGCATCCCGAGAACTTGCAGATACGTCTTCGTCTCGACGACGCCGGTTTCCGGGTTCGCCGGAATCCCGTAATAGCCGATAAAGCCCTTGAAGAGTTCGATCCAGTTCACGTTCCCGACGTTCAAAACGCAAACGAGCAGGAAGAAGAAAATGACGAGCGCGATCATCGTTCGCAAAAAGCGTTCGTAAATCTTAACGCCGGTCGCGCCCTTGCCGTAATTGAAAACGACGGTAATGTTCATCGCCAAAATCAACGCTCCGGCGATAAAGCTGACGGCGTATCCGGCCCCGGTCAGCGCGCCGCCCTCTCCGGCGACCGTCATTCCGGCGGCTCCGGCCAAGTCGCGAGCGGCGCCGGCGATCAGGCCGTATTGCGGAAAGTGCCAAATGACCGACGCCGTTACCGTCCCGAACGCCCAAAGGAAGACGAGCGGTTTCCAAATTTGTTGACCGAACGATTTATACGGGCGTTCGCCGCGCGTCAAGACGACGTTCGAGAGCGCGCCGAGCATAAAAACGCCGAGAAGCATCGCGAGCGGCTGCACCCAAAGGAGCTTGTATCCGAACGAAGCCCCGGCCAAAACGGACGCGGTCGCGCTCCCGGCGCCAAGCGTCATCGCGCTTTGAAGGAGGCCCGGCCCGGTGCGTTTGACGTATCCGAGCGAACGCGGCCCCAACGGGAGCGACGCCAAGCGCCGCAGTTCCGCTTTTTCGGCGGCGAGTTTTTCCGGGTCCCATTTCGGGCTCATCGGGAGCCCGGCGTCGGCGGACGGCGCCCCTTGCGGAGCGGTCGTTTTTTCGGCTTGCGACATTATTTCTTCCTTCCGTTTTATTATTAATGAATTTCGCGTTCCCATTAATATTAATGCCGACGACGCAAACGCGTCGACGACGAACGGAGTTCATTATAATCGCCCGCCGCTCGAATTTCAAGCGCGAGACGCAAAAAGAACAAAAAAGCCGGAAAAAAATTCGAATCGCTTCCGTTTTAGTCGAAATCGCGGCGTCCGCGCTCCTTTTTCTTGTCGGAGTTGCGCTTTTTGTCGGCCAACCGACGCAAAATCGAGCCGCGCGTCGGTTTCGTCGGAATCCGTTTTTTCGGCGTTCTTCCGGCTTTTTCGAGCGCGGCGCGGAGCTTTTCAAGACAGTCGGCCTTATTTTTCGGCGCGTCTCGGAATTTTTGACTCGAAACGACGACTTCCCCCGCTTCGGTCGTCCAAGACGGGTAAAGACGTTGGAAGCGCGCCCAAACCTCCGGCGCGAGACGCTCGCCCGGACGCCAGCGAAGCCGCGCTTTGCTCGACACTTTGTTGACGTTTTGCCCGCCCGGCCCGGACGAGCGAACGAACTCGAACTCGATTTCGTCCAACGGGATCGACGCGACGCCCGGAACGTCGAGCGTCGAACCGGTCGCCCCGCCCCCCGACGAAACGCCGCTTTCGTTCGGCTTATTTTGCATTCGAAACCTCCTCGACGCGAAAAAATTCGACGAAACCAACGAAAAAACGCGCCGTCTCGAAGCGCGAACTCGCCGAATTATACCGCCTAAACGCCGCCTCGGCAAGCGGGCGGACGCTCCGTCGCTTGCGAAGCGGGCGTTGACCGTCGAGAAAAAATCGGTATAATCGAACGAAAGCGTTTCGTCCGTTCGATTCTCCGTCAAACGCCGGGTTTTAAGGTTTTTTCCGATTTTTCTTTATCGAGAGAAAATTTCCTCGACGCGGAGGCCGCCGACGTCCGATAGATGGAAAACGTTTAATTTTACAAGGACGTTTTCGCCGCGCTTTTCGAAAACCGTTCGAAACGCTTCGTTTCGACGCGCTCGAAAAAAGCGGCCCAACCCGAAGGAGAATCGCCGTGTCGAACGTCAATCCCGAAACGAACGAACAAGAAACCCGCCCGCAACTCCAAGTCGACGATTCGCAAGTCGTCGCGACTTACGCCAACTTCTGCCGCGTTACCGGAACGCCGGAAGAGCTGATCGTCGACTTCGGCTTGAATCCGCAACCGATGGGCGTTCCGTCGTCGCCGATTCCGGTCAACCAACGCATCGTCGTCAACTTTTACACCGCGAAGCGCCTTTATCACGCGCTCGGTATGACGCTTCAACGCCACGAAGCGGCGTTCGGCAACTTGGAAGTCAACGTTAACAAACGTCTGCGCCGCCAATAGTTTCCGCGTCGAAAGGGTTCGGAGCGGTCGTTCGCTCGCGCTTCGGGAAACCGAAAATCGTTTTGCGTCCCGGCGCGTTTTTTCGCGATTCCGTCGGAATCGAACGCGCCCGAACCCTTTTTTATCGCCGCAACGCTCGCCGAATGTTTATTTGTCCCTTAGTCAGCGGAAGCTCCGGAAACGCGACTTACGTCGCCGCCGGGAAAACGCGAATCTTGATCGACTGCGGCAAAAGCGGCCGTTGCGTCGAGAACTGTCTCCGTCAAATCGGCGTCGAACCGAGTTCGCTCACCGCCCTCTTAACGACGCACGCTCACTTCGACCATACGCAGGGCCTCGGCGTTTTTTCCCGCAAATACAATCTGCCGATTTACGCCAGCATCGGAACTTGGGACGAAATGCAAAAGCGCGGAACGCTCGGGGAAGTCGCGGTTCGCCATATGAAAATCTTTCAAAGCGACGGCCCGAACCGAACCCTCGATCTCGGCGACCTTGAGGCGACGTTCTTTTCGACGCCGCACGACGCCCGCGACTCGGTCGGATACGTCTTAACCGACGGTCGCCGAAAATTCGCGCTCGCGACCGACTGCGGAACCGTTACCGAAACGCTCCGCAAACGCCTTCTCGGCGCCGACGTCGTCCTCTTGGAAGCGAATTACGACCGCGAAATGTTGACGAAGGGCCCTTATCCTTATCCGCTCAAACAGCGTATTTTGAGCGACTCCGGGCACCTCGACAACGCGGAGGCGGGCCGCTTCGCCGTCGAACTGGTCAAAAGCGGCGTTCAACGGATTTTCCTCGGTCATTTGAGCAAAGAGAACAACACGCCGCGCGTCGCTTACGACGCGGTCGCCGGAATCCTTCGCGACGCCGGAATCGAACCGAATCGCGACTTCGAAATCTTTATGACGCGCCGCGACGAGCCGAGTCGAACGACCGAACTTTAGCGTTCGTTTTCGCGTCGATTTTCTCCCCCGTCTTTCGCGTCTTTCCTATTTTAAGCGGCGCCGCGTTTTCCTCTCTTGACGCGTCGCCGCTTTTCTTTTATCCTCGCTCCGACCGTTTGCCTTTTTTCCGTCCCGGAGCTTTGCCGATGTTCCTTAATCTCGTTTACCTCGCGACGCTGTTCCTCGCGACGCCGTTCCTCCTTTACCGCTCGTTGCGACAGGGCAAGTACCGCGACGGTTGGGGCGCGAAGTTTCTCGGCCTCGTTCCGCGACTTAAACCGCTCGCCGACGGTCGCCGTCGAATTTGGTTTCACGCGGTCAGCGTCGGCGAAGTCAACTTATTGAAGCCGCTCGTCGCCGAGTTGGAAGCGGCGCGCCCCGATTGGGAGTTCGTCGTTTCGGCGACGTCGAAAACCGGGTTCGAACTCGCTTCGCAACTTTACGGCGCGCGAACGAGCGTTTTCTATTGCCCGCTCGACTTTACTTGGGCCGTCAAAACCGCGCTCCGACGGTTGCGCCCCGACGCGCTCGTTTTGGTCGAACTGGAACTTTGGCCGAACCTGATCGCCGCCGCGTCGAAAGCGGGCGTTCGCGTCGCGGTCGTCAACGGTCGAATCGGCGACGGTTCGTTCCGCTCCTATTCCCGCGTCCGCCGACTTTTAGCGCCGACGTTCGGTCGAATCGACGCGATCGTCGCGCAGGACGAACTCGCCGCCGAGCGGTTCCGCGCCTTGACGCCGTTTCGAGAGCGCGTTTCCGTTTCCGGCTCGATCAAATTCGACGGCGTCGAAACGAACCGCGCGAACCCCGCGACCGTCCGCTTGGCCGCGCTCGCCGGAATCGGCCCCGACGACGTCGTTTTCCTCTGCGGCAGTTCGCAAGACCCGGAGGAGGCCGCCGCGCTCGAAACGTTCCGCCGACTCCGCGACGATTTTCCGGCGCTAAAACTGATTCTCGTTCCGCGACACCAAGAGCGGTTCGAGGAAGTCGCGCGCCTTTTGGAGAAATCGGGCGTTCCTTGGACGCGGCGTTCGACGCTCTCCGACAAAGCCCCCGCCGCGCCCGAAGCGCCGTCGAGCCGCGTTCTTCTCGTCGACGCGATCGGCGAACTCGGCGCTTGGTGGGGAACGGCCCAAATCGCGTTCGTCGGCGGAAGCTGGGGAACACGCGGCGGACAAAATATGCTCGAGCCGGCCGGATACGGCGCGGCGGTCTCGTTCGGCCCGAACACGCGCAACTTCCGAACGATCGTCGAAGCCCTCCTGCGCGCCGACGCGGCGGTCGTCGTCTCCGACGGCGACGAAATGACGGCGTTTGTTCGCCGCGCGCTCGCCGACGGAGCCTTCCGCGAACGGCTCGGAGCGGCGGCGCGAACGTTGACGCTTCAAAATCGCGGCGCGACGAAACGAACCGTCGAAACGCTCGTCCGCCTCTTCGACGAATAACGGCGGCTAGCGTCGCTCAATCCCGCGTCGTTCTCTTCCCTTCAAGCGAACGCGCCAACCCTCGACGCGCGCCTGTTCGTTAAAATCGCTTTTTCCATTACAACCGTCCCAAATATCATTAAAATAGAAAATTCAGGAGAGTTTTTCCAAAAAAAACCTTTACGAACGGTCAAAGGAAGAGTAATTTATACGATATTATTTAATGATTGCGTCAAGTTGACAAACTGCGCGATCTGGGTAAAATAATACTAAAAAGCGCGAATTGGGCAAAATCGGAAAATTTCAAACGTTCCTTTTTTCCTTCGCGCCCCCGCCGATTTCGGTCGTTTCGCCGCCGACGCGTTCGCGACCGCCCTTTCGAACGTTCGCCGCCGACGGCGAAAAGCGGGCGACCCGAGACTAAATCCTTCCGTCGGAAAAATCAAGAACGCCTATTGAAGGACCCGTTGTAATGAGCAAGATCGATAGACATTGGAAAACGAAGGCGTCGACGCGCCGACGCGCTCCCAAAGCGCCCGCGTCGACCGTTAGCGTCCTTTGGGCGGCCCTCGCGTTCGGCGTCGCGTCGCCGTTATCCGGCCTCGTTTTCGCCTCTCCCGAGCCGCAAGACGCTCCGGCGCCTCCCGCCGCGCCCGCTCCGGCTCCCGAAACG
>JAGBDD010000101.1 GCA_017937685.1 Thermoguttaceae bacterium
CCGGAGCTTCTTCCGCCGCCGGGGCCGCTTCTGCCGGAGCTTCTTCCGCCGCCGGAGCCGCGTCAGCCGGAGCTTCTTCCGTCGCCGGAGCCGCTTCTGCCGGAGCTTCTTCCGCCGCCGGGGCCGCTTCAGCCGGAGCTTCTTCCGCCGCCGGGGCCGCTTCAGCCGGAGCTTCTTCCGTCGCCGGAGCCGCTTCTGCCGGAGCTTCTTCCGCCGCCGGTTCGTCGGCGTTCAGTTCAAATTCGCCGACGTTCGTCGTTTCGCCCGGGGTCAATTCGCCGTCGCCGGTCAAAATCGATTCGGCCTTTTCGGGCGGCGTCGGGAGTTCGCGGAATTTCTTCGCGGTCGCTTTCAAGTAATCGACGGCGACGGCGCGATCAAGGGCGGCGAGACGTTCCGCGGCGACTTCGCAGTACGGCGACGACGCGCAAACTTCGGCGACCTTGGCGTATTGCGCCTTAGCGGCTTCGACGGCGGCGTCGACCGCGGCGTCGTCGGCGGCGACCGAAGCCAACGCTTCTTGCGCGGAACCGGAGCCGAACGCGGCGCGCGCTTTCAAGTCGGCGGAACCGAGTCCGAACGCGGCGTCGAACGCTTTGACCGCTTCGGCAAAGTTAACGCTCGGATCGAGCGCGGCGGCTTCCGGATCGTTTTCCGCGGCGCGGCTGTTCGCTTTTTTACGAGCGATTTCGGTCGTTCCGACGTTCAAGTACGCTTCGCCCGCGTCGACGTAAAGCGCGGCGGCGGTTTCGCCCTTAAAGCTCGCGGCGGCGGCGACCAGTTGCTTCGGCTCGGTCGCGGTCGCGCGAATCCCGTCGGCGGCGGTTAACGCGGAATCGCCGCCGGTCATTTTCGCGCGAACAACCCAAATCGCGAGGAGAACGACGACGAAAACGAGAACAAATTGGCAAGCCTTCGCCTTATTTTGCGCCAAGCCGTCTTTACCGCGAATCAAAAGTTGTTCGAGACTGTTTTTATCGTTCGAAATTTTCTTTGCCATTAATCTAATCCTTTAATCGAAAAGCGTCGACGCTCGGCGGCTCGCCGGTCGCGACGCGTTTCCGCTCGACGCAAAACAAGATTCCCGCGACCCGAACGGCCCAACGGCCTCGATCGTTGGAAAACTCAACGTTATCTTTATAATATAAGGCGAAACCAGGGGCGCCGTCAAGCGCGTCGACGTTAAAAAACGCAAAATTTAACAAAAAATTCGCTTTAAGTCGCTTTTTTTTAAACGCCGTCTCCCCCCAACGCCGGTCGTCGCGTCCTTATCGCCCCAAAACGACGATCGCGACGTCGGCGTTCAAATTCTCGTCCGTCTCGACCGCGGCGCCGGTTTCGGCGTCGAGCGCAACCTTGCGAAAAATCTTATATCCCTTTTCGGCGCAAAATTCTTCGAAGTCGAGAATCGTCAAAAAGCGAACGTCGTCGGAGTCGTACCACTTCCGTTTCGGGTCGGTCGACGGCGCGCGTCCCTCGGCCAACCGCTCGCGGAACCGCCGACGTCCGACGTTCGGGAAACTGACGATCACCCGCGTGCCGACGCGCAACATCTCCTCCAACAACGCCTCGACGTTGCGAATCGTCTGCAGCGTCTTCGAAAGAACGACGAAATCGAACTGATGGTCGAGGAACGATTTCAGCCCCTCGTTTAAGTCGAGTTGAACGACGTCGAGCCCTTTTTCGGCGCACTTCAAGACGTATTTTTCTTGAACCTCGACGCCGACGAGCCGCTCGTGTCCGCGCGCTTTCAGGCGAGCGAGGAGGTCGCCCTTGCCGCACCCGAGGTCGAGAATCTTCGTTTTCGGCGGAATCAGCGACAAAATGCGGTCGTAATCGACGCGGCGTTTCGGCGATTTCGGCGGCGTTCCGTAACTCTCGTTCAACGCGCGGCGACGCTCGTCGTCGTCCGGACGCCATTCGAGGCTCAAGTCGTGCAGGAAGGAACGCAGCAACTCGCCGTATCGCGAAATTTCGTCTTCGAGCAAAAAGCCGTCGTGCCCGGCGTCGCTCTTGACCTCGCAGTAGGAAACGCGTTTGTCCCCGGCGATCGCGGCGTCGACCAGTTCCCGAGAATGATACCCCGGGAAAAGCCAGTCGGACGTAAAACTGACGAAGAGCCAGCGGCACATCGAACGGCGCATCGCGGCGATCAGCCGTTCGCGGTCGGAACCCAAATCGAACGCGTCGAGGGCGAGCGTCAGCGTCAAATAGCTGTTGGCGTCGAAGCGGTCGACGAACTTGTCGCCTTGATACGCAAGGTAGGAACCGACCGAAAATTTCGTCTCGAACGAGGTGTCGATTTTGCGGCCGACGTTCCGGTCGGCGTTGAACTTGCGGTTCATCGACTCCTGCGACAAGTAGGTGATGTGCCCGAGCATTCGCGCGATGGCGAGCCCGGTCGCGGGGCCGTTTTCCTTGTCGTAATATTGGCCGCCGCAAAAATGCGGGTCGCTCATAATGGCGTTGCGAGCGACGACGTCGAACGCCAGCGCCTGCGTCGTCATTCGGGGCCCGGTCGCGATCGCCGCGACGCCCGCGACGCCGTCCGGGTAGCGCGTTCCCCAATCGAGCGCCATCAAGCCGCCGAGCGAACCGCCGACGATCGCTAAAAGGCGGTCGATTCCGAGCGCGGCGACGAGTTTGTGTTGCACGTCGACAATATCCGCGACGGAAATCGACGGAAAATCCATTCCGTACTTGCGCCCGGTCTCCGGATTAAGCGAGTCCGGCCCGGTCGTCCCGCGGCACCCGCCGAGAACGTTCGCGCAAATAACGAAATAACGGTTCGTGTCGATTCCCTTCCCCGGCCCGACGAGCGCGTCCCACCAACCGGGATCGTCGTTTTCGTCGTGTTTGGCGACGTGCGAGTCGCCGGAAAGCGCGTGAAAGATGAGAATCGCGTTGTCTTCCTGCGGCGAAAGTTGGCCGTAAGTCTCGTAAGCGACCGTGATTTCCGGAAGCGTTCCGCCGTTCGTCAGCGAAATCGGGCCCGGAAACGTCATTGTTTTGACGTGCGCGAGCGGTTTGCCCGACCGAACCGCGTCGGTGCTGTCGAACAGATCTTCCGTTTGCGGCGCCGCGTTCGAGGCCGCCGCTTCCGCGACTTCCGCCGCGTCGAGCGTCGTCGCTTCGTCGATTTTCGTTTTATCCATTTTACCGTTTTTATCCAGCAAGCGCGTTTTGCCGCCGCGTTAAAAAACCAACGCCGCGTTAGAGGACGAATTTCACGCAGTAGAAACCGCCGATCAAGAGGACGAGGAACGCCAACGTCAGCGGGCCGAAATATTTGTCGATCCAGCTTTTAATCGTCGGGCCGAAGACGTAAATCAAACCGCCCATCAGGAAGAAGCGCGCGCTTCGCCCGATCAAACAGGAGACGGCGAAAATCGGAATCGACATCCCGGCGATACCCGCGGTGATCGTGAACGCCTTGAACGGAAGCGGAGTGAACGCCGCCGCGAAGAGCGCCCAAAAGCCGTATTCGTCGAAAAATTGGGCGACTTTGTCCATATTCTCTTGCGAAACGATATTCGGAACAAAATACGGCCCGACCGCGTCCCAAAGGAAATGCCCTATGTACCAACCGAGAACCGCTCCGCAAACCGACGCGACCGCGCTAACCGCCGCGTAATAAAAGGAGCGTTTCGGACGTTCGATCGAGAGCGCCATCTGCAACACGTCCGGAGGAATCGGGAAAAACGAACTCTCCGCAAACGACAGCGTCGCCAGCGCCGCCGTCCCAAAACGCGAGTGCGCCCAAGACAAGACCCAATCGTACAGGAACCGAATAAAGCGTTGGCATTGGACGAACGGCCAAAAGATCGGATTAACTTTCTTCGCCGCCGCGCCGGACGTCGCTTCGTCGCGCTTGGTTTCGCTCATCGTTATTTGGAATCCTCGCAAAATTTTCTTAAATCCACCAATAGAAAACCCAGTCGCACAGGAATCGAACGACGCGTTTGCATTCTTCGCAAAACCAAACGAACGGATTAACCTTCTTCCCCGCGTCGGCGTTTTGGTCGCGTTTGGTTTCGCCCATCGTTCGCCCCTTAATTCCTCGCAAAATTTTCGTTTGCTTTTGGGTTCTCGCTCGTTTGGTCGCCTTCAAACGCCCGACGAACGCGCTAAAACGCCCCGTCGAGGCAAAACGCGACCGCTTCGAGCGTCGCCCTTGACGACGGCGCTCGATTTCGACGTTTTTCAACGTTCGAAACGCCGATTCATTAGGAGCGGAACCGGCGCTTCGCTTTTACTCGGCGAACTTACTCTTCGCAGATCGCGGCGTATTCGGTCGCGTCGAGGAGGTCGCCCTTTTCGAACGGGGCGTCGAGTTCGACGACGAAAACAAATTGACCGTACGGGTCTTCGTTGATCGCTTGCGGCGCGTCTTCGAGGTTGGCGTTCGTTTCGACGATTTCGCCGGCGACCGGGGAGTAAATCGGGGAAGCGGCCTTCACCGATTCGACGACGCCCGCTTCGTCGCCCGCCGCGACTTTAGCGCCGACTTCCGGCAGTTCGACGTAAACGACGTCGCCCAAGCTGTGTTGCGCGAAGTCGGTGATCCCGACGTAAGCCTTCGTCCCCTCGACGCGGACCCACTCGTGTTCTTTCGAATAAAACAAATCGCTCGGCGTGTTCATCGCAAACTCCTTAGCGGTTAAAAAAGTTGGAAAATTTCTTAAAATTTATTCGTTAAAATCGGCAAAACCGGCGCCGTCAAACCGAATGCCGCCTTTTTCGACGGCGCCGCGTTCCTTTTTTGAGCGCGCGCCGTCGTCAGGTCAAAACGTTTTCGGTTAATTTTCGGACGTCAAAACCGCTTTTTGTCGTTTTATCTCAAAATACGCGACGGTTAATCGCGTCCTTTACTCGCCGAAATTAGCGAGCGAGGGTCTTTTTGCGGTAAAAGATTCCCTTTTTGACAAGCGCGCGAATCGGCTTGTTGCGCACCATAATCTCGACCTGCGTTTCCGGCTCGGCGTATTGCGGCGGAAGCAAGGCGAGCGCAAGGTTTTTCCCGAGCGTCGGGGCCGGAACGCCGGTCGTAACGACGCCGACTTTTTCGCCGTTAACGCAAACTTCGCACTCGGCGCGCGGAATCCCGCGATCGATCGGCTCGAGTTCGCAAAGAACGCGTTTGAGCCCTTCCGCTTTTTGCGCTTTCAACGCTTCTTTCCCGATGAAATCGGCTTCCTTGTCGAGCTTGACGAAGAACCCGAGACGCGCTTCCAACGGCGAAATTTCGGCGGAAATCTCGTGTCCGTAAAGCGGCAGCTTCGCTTCGAAGCGGAGCGAGTCGCGAGCGCCGAGACCGACCGGGCAGATTTCGTCGCCGCCGGCTTTCAGGATCGCGTCCCAAAGCTCGACCGCGTCGGCGGAATCGCAGTAAACTTCGAAGCCGTCTTCGCCGGTGTACCCGGTGCGCGAGACGATGCAAATTTTGCCCGCGACGACGACGTCCGCTTCGAAGTGGAAGAAGCGAATCGCGCTAAGATCGGCGTCGGTAAGGGTTTGGAGAATCTTTTCGGCGTTCGGGCCTTGAATCGCGAGCTGCGCGAATTGCGGCGAAACGTTCTCGACCGTCAGCGTTTCCGGCGCGTGTTTCGCGATCCAATCGAAGTCTTTGTCGGTGTTCGACGCGTTGACGACGAGGAGATAATCGGTTTCCGAATATTTGTAAACGATCAGGTCGTCGACGCAACCGCCGTTTTCGTAACACATAATGTTGTATTGCGTTTCTTTCGGCGCGATTTTCGAGACGTCGTTCGAGAGAATCGATTGCAGGAAGTCTTCCGCTCCGGCGCCGCGAACGATAATTTCGCCCATATGCGAAACGTCGAAGAGTCCGGCGCTTTCGCGGGTTTTGCGGTGTTCGGCCAAGACGCCGGTCGCGTATTGCACCGGGAGTTCCCAACCGCCGAAATCGACGATTTTGCCTTGAAGTTCGACGTGTTTTTCGTACAACGGGGTGCGTTTCAACGCGCTCATAAGTCGCTCCTAAACCGTCGACCGACGGCGAAAAAGGCGGTAAAAGGGCGCCGCGACCCCAAAACGCCGCGACGCGTCCCCTTTATTATAACGCCCCCTGAAAAAACTTCAAGCCGCCCCCCCGCCGTCTCCTTTATTCCTCGTTTCTTGCCTTTCGCTTTTCTTTTTTATCTCGTTCTTCGCCCTTATTTCCCGTTCTTCTCGCCTTTTTTCGCTCTCGTCGCCGGCGAACGCTTCGCGCAACCGTTCGCAACCGGCCTCCGCTTCCGCCGCGACCCAACGTCCGACGCCGGAAAGCGCCGCGGTCGCGCTCGACGCTTCCTTCCAAAATTTGAGCGCCGTCCGCAATTTCTCGACGTCGAATCCGAGCGCGTCCGCCTCCGAAACGGCGAGCGAAGCGACCGAACGGGCGATTTTGCGTCGCGACGCGGGCCCCGTCCGCTCCGTTTCCGCCGAATCTCCCGCTTTTACCGTTTCTTCCGGTTTTTCTGGTCGAAACGCCGCGTCGAGCGCCTTTCCGGCGGCCAAGCCGACGAGCCCGCCCGCCAACGCGCCGACCGGCCCCGCC
>JAGBDD010000102.1 GCA_017937685.1 Thermoguttaceae bacterium
CGCTCGCGTTCTTGACGGAAGAAACTTGGACGCCGGAGGAACTCCCGCTCGTCGACGCTTGGATTCGCCAAAACGCCGACCTGTTCGCGCTCTTGGAAACCGCGATTAACAAGGAAACGTTCGCCCCTTACCTCTTCCCGCAGGACGAATTGTTCGGAATGTTCGGCAAAAACAACTTCGCGTTCAGGTTCTGCAACAACATTGCCTTAGCGTTAAAAATCCGGGCGCTTCACCGCGTCGCGACGGACGACGTCGACGGCGCGCTCGACGATTTGCGCCTTATTTTGCGTCTCGGGCGTTCGCTCTTAAACGTCGAAACGAACGCGTTTAACGAAAATTTCGCCGCGCTGAGCGTTTTGCGACGCGCAACGGAAGCGGTCGAAGCGACGCTCGGGACGGTTCGCGAAAATCCGGCGTCGGCGGCGCGGTTGGCGGCGATTTTCGACGAAACGTTGGGCGACTTCGATTACGCGGCGGCGGTCGAGCGCGGGATTCGCAACGAACGCGTTTTCGAGTTCCTGCCGTATCTCGTCGACGTTCTCGCCGCCGGGCCGACCGAGCGCGCGGAAGAGTTTCTCTTTCTCGGCTCGGTTCGCGGCGACGTTCAACTTCTCGACGAAACGACGGTCGCCGTTTCGACGCGAGCGCTCGACGGCGACGCGTTTTTAAGCCGCTTTAACCTCTTTTGGGAAGCGGCGTTAGAAGACGATTTCGATTACAAGACATCGAAGTTTGCCGGAGCGCTCGATTCGCCGTCGCTGTTAAGTCCGTCGCGAAAAGCGCGTTCGCGAGCTTGGGCGGACGTCGTCGGCGCGCTCGCGGGCCCGCCGTTCCAAGGGTTTCGCGGAGCGTTCGAGGAAACGCGACTTAAAGTAACCGAACTGCGCGCCGCCGCTTCGCAAGCCGCCGTCGCGCAAGCGCAACCGGAAACCGCCCCGCCGTCCCTCGAACCGACGCCGTAAAGCCGCCCGTTCAACGAAGCGCGACGCGACGCCGCCAATCCCGCGTCGCGCTTCCGACGCTCTCTCCGCTCCCGTTTTCCCCGCTTTTCCTCGCCGCCTTTTCCCCGACGCTCCGTTTTTTGCCCAATCTTGCGCGTCCGGCAAAATTTCCGCAATTTCCTCAAGCGGCTCAATCGATTTTAACGATTATTCTAAAAAACGGGATTTTGCGCCGCGACGCGCCTTCAAACGTTGTTTTTTCGCCGCCCCGCCCCCGTTCGTCGCCAATTTTGACGTTTTCCGCCCTGCGGTTCCCGACGTTTTTCCCGCTTCCGCTCGGTTCCGGCGTTTTTCCCGTTTCCATTTTCGGCGTCAAACTCGCCGCCGTTCCCCTATTTTAACGCTCAACAAGGTTCCCGCGATGAAAAGTTTGCGCTGGTATTGGCAACGACTCTCCGCAATGTCGCCGCTTGAAATCCCTTACCGCTTGCGAAACGCCGTTCGCGACGAACTCGGTCGCTTTCGCTTGCCGACGCCCGAATCGGAAACGCTCCTCGCCGCAGTCGTTCGCGACGTCGACTCGCCCTTGCCGCCGACGCCGCTCTTCCCGTTCGTCCCCGACGCCGAAAAACTCCGCGCCGTCCCGGAACGTTGGAAAACGGCCGCTCGCGACGAAGCGGAGCGTTTTTTAAACGGACGTTTTTCTATTTTCGCGCTCGACGACGTTTATTTCGGCGCTAAAATCGATTGGAATCGCGATTATTCGAGCGAAAAAAGCGCGCCCGTCGACGTTTACGCGCCGAAAATCAACGTCGCCGACGAAAACAAAATCGGCGACGTCAAGTATATTTGGGAACCGGCGCGCCTCCAATTTCTCCCGCGTTTGGCGCAACATTGGCTTTACTCCGACGCTTCCGACGCCCGAATCCCGACGGCGGTCGTCGCGACCGTCCGCGATTTCGTCGCGTCGAACCCGCCGCTCCGCTCGATTCATTGGGCGAGCCCGATGGAGGTCGCGCTTCAACTGATTTCGTTGACGCTAACGTTCCATTTTCTCCGTTCGCGCCCCGAATCGAGCGCCGCGCTAACGTCCGATTTTACAAGACTTTTAACGAAAGCGGTCGCGTCGCGACTCGACTTCGTTCGGCGGCGCTACTCGGCGTTCAGCTCCGCCGGGAACCATCTTATCGCGGAGGCGGCGGGCGCTTACTTCGCGGCGAATTATTGGTCGACGCTAAAAATCGCCGAGTCGACCAAGCGACGCGCTAAGAAAATTCTCGTTCGAGAAATCAATTTACAGACGTTTCCGGACGGCGTCAGCCGGGAACAGTCGGTCGCTTACTCCTTTTTTATCCGCGATTTAGCGACGCTCGCGGGTCTCTCCGGAGAAGCGGCGGGAGACGCGTTTCCGGACGCTTACTGGGAACGGCTCGACCGAATCGCCGATTTTCTCGACGCGATTTCCGACCGCGCCGGAAACGCGCCGAACGTCGGCGACGAAGACGGCGGGCGCGCTTTCCGTTTGGAGGAACGTTCGGCGCCGCGCGTTCAAACATTGCGTTCTCAACGGTTGCGCCTTAACGAAACGGTCGCGAAACTTCGTCGAACCGTCGCTGAAAACGCCGCTTTGAAAACAATGAAAAAAGCGGCAAAAAAAACAAATAGCGCCAAACAGCAAAAAATACAACTAAAACAAACGTTTTCAAACGCCGTTCCAAAGCCCGACGTCCCGACGACCGAAGAAGCGTTTTGGCTTCTCGGCGTCTCCGCGTTTTCCGCAAATTCCCCCCAAACTTTGCAAAACAACGAAATCGAGTTGTCGACGCAAACTTTACAAAACGTCGAAATTGCGTTGTCGACGCAAACTTCGCCGCTTTCTTTAAACGACGTCCGCCCAACGACGCCGCGCGTCGAAATTTTCCGCGAGTTCCCCGGCGGCGGTTGGCAAAGTCGACGCGAGATTTGCGGCGACGCGGAAACGCTCCTCGTTTTCAAAGCCGGGCCGTTCGGGTATCCGGCGACCGCCGCGCACGCGCACGCCGACGCGCTCACGCTGCTGTTGCACGTCGACGGCGTCCCGGTCTTAGCCGATCCCGGCACGTTTTCTTACCAAAACCGCCCGGAACGCCTATTTTACCGTTCGTCGGCGCAACACAACACGTTAAATTTTGCAAAATCGGAACAATCTCAATATATTAATCGCTTTCTTTGGGGAAAAAAGTCAACTTCGGAACTTCTTCCGGTCGATAATTATCTTAACGGAGCGTTCTTTGCCGGAAAAGTCCGCTGGCATTCGGGCGAAACGCACGAACGGCGCGTCGAGCCAATCGGCGACGACGCTTGGCGAATCGTCGACCGTTGGCGCGGAAACGAGCCGCCGACGATTCGGTTCCATTTTTCGCCGGAAGTCGCCGCGACCGCCGTCGCGACGCCCGACGGAACCGGCGCCGTTGTTCGCGTCGGAAATCGGCGCGTCGAAATCGTCAACCCGCACCTCGCCGCGCGCCTTGAAGCGTTCCGAGCGTCCCCGGCGTTTTACCGACTCGCCGACGCGGTTCGGCTCGTCTTCGCCGCGACCGACTCGGTCGGCGAAAGCGCGACGACGTTGCGCGTTTTCCGCGACGACGCCAAGTAAGCGGTAAAAAACGCTCGACCGTCGACGTCGCCCCCGTTAACCGTTACAATCCAGCCGCCCGCCGTTCCCCCGTCGTTAATTCCCCCGTTTCCCTCCCGCAAAATCGTTTTCAACGTTAAAATCGATGCAATTCCTTCCCGCCGTCCTTATTTCCGTCGTTTTCGCCGTTCTTTCGGCGCGCCTCGGTTGCGAAGTCTTTCGCCGAATCGCGTTGAAAATCCGGCTCGTCGACAAACCGGACGCGGTTCGCAAATTGCAAAGCGACGCGATTCCGGTCGGCGGCGGCGTCGTTGTTTTCCTCGCGTTCCTTTTTTCAAGCGTTTTGGCGGCCCTCCTCGACGCGGAACTCGGCGAGCAAATGCGAACGCTCCTCGTTTCGTTCGCGACGATCGGCGCGTTCGTCGTCGGATTCGGCTTGATCGACGATAAAAAAGGAATGAACGGTCTCGTCAAGCTCTTTTTGCAGATCGTCGCCGCGTCGGTCGTCGTCGTTTTCGCCAAAGACTACTCGAAGATCGAGTTTTTCGGTCGCGAGTTCGAACTCGGACACCTTTTTTACCCGTTGGCGGTCTTTTGGCTCGTCGGGGTAATGAACGCTTTCAACTTCCTCGACGGCGCGGACGGCGTCGTCGCGACGGTCGGTTTTTTCTCGTTCGTCGCGATCGGAACGCTCGGCGTCGTCAACGAATATTGGGGCGCGGCGACGTTGGCGTTTCTGTTGGCGGCGTCGCTTCTCGGCTTTTTCGGCTGCAATCGTCCGCCGGCGCGACTTTACCTTGGCGACGCGGGCAGCCTGTTCGTCGGTTTTTCGGTCGGCGTTCTGCTGTTGCGCGTTTGCTCGATTCGCAATACGGCGTCGTTGCAAGTCGTCCCGGCGCTTTGCGTCGCGTTGGTTCCGTTGGCGGACGTTTTTTTCGCGATCGTTCGCCGTTTAAACTCCGGACGCAGTATTTTTTCCCCGGATCGCGGGCACGTTCATCATCGTCTGCAACGTCGGTTCGGCAAAGGTTACCCTCTTTTGGGCGCGTTGACAATGATCCAAGTTCCGTTTTGTTTGACGAGCGTCGCCGGCGTCTATTGGCGCGACGATTACGTCGCCGCGTTGATCGCGTCGTCGCTCCTTTTGCTCTTCGTTACGTCCGGCGTTTTGGGACGCGCGGAAACGCGAATTTTGTTTTACCGAACAAAATACCTTATCGTCAAACGTTTTCGCCGAGCGAAATACGACGCTCGCGGCGAATTTTTCCATCCGTTGGGAACGATTCGTTGGCTCGATCTTTGGCGCGAAACGCTCGACGTCGCGCGTTCCTCGGGTTGCGTTTCGGTTTACTTGGACGTCGATATGCCGTTCGCGAACGAAGATTTTTACAGCGAATGGAACAACCTCGACTGGACGCGTCAAGCTCGTTCGACGCGCAACAAGCTCAAATTCAACATTCCGTTGACGGTCGAAGGCCGATTCGTCGGGCGGCTCAGCTTGAAATTCGACGCCGAACGCGTTTCCTTCGCCGACGCGGCGACGGTCGTCGACCAAACCCGCGCTCGCTGCTTAACGTTTATCGAAACGGCGTTGAAAGAAGCGGTTGAAAAAAACCGCGAAACGGCGCTCTCGAACGTTTGAAACCGCGTCGTTTTACCGATATTTGACGTTTAAGCGTCGAACGCGTCGATTTTTCGACGCGTTTTTTTACGTTCGCGCGGCGCCGTTCCGGAAGCGCTCCGACGTTTCTCTCTTTCCCGCCTCGACGTTTCGCGCCGTCCCCGTTTCCTCGCTCGCCAACGCTTTCCAACCGCCGAACGCCCGACTCAAAATCGCCGCGCAACCGTTCCCAACGCCTCAAACAACGCAAGAAATAAAAAAACCCGAAATCGACGTTAACGTCAATTCCGGGTTTTAGGTGGTTGAAGGGGCTCGAACCCTCGACCTTCGGAGCCACAATCCGATGCTCTAGCCAACTGAGCTACAACCACCGTCGCAACAAAGACGGAAACGAGCAAAGGAAGCGCGTTTCAGTCGTCCTCATCGACAACGCACTCATTCTACCCGAAAAGCGCGTTCGGTCAAGGGGCGTTTTCGAAAAAATTTCATTTTTTATTTTTTCCCCAACTGCCAACTTCCAACTTCCAACTTCCCACCTTCCGGCCTCCGGGGACTCGGTCAAAACGTCGAACGACGCTCATACCTTTCCAGCAATTACATGTGGGTATCGAACATGCCGCAGTAAGCATCGATAGGATCGGTGCCCTTGAAGGCCTCGGGGCC
>JAGBDD010000103.1 GCA_017937685.1 Thermoguttaceae bacterium
CTCTCGACCGTTTTGGGCGCCGCGCGGAGCGTTCGCCTTATTTTCGGTCCGTTTTTATTGTTAGTTATATCTGTTTCGCTTGTTTTAATAAAAATCCGTATCGAAGCGACGGCGTTCGGTTGAAACCGCCGGAAAATTTTAACGCTCGCGCTCAAACCGTCGTTTGAGCTTGCCCGACCGACAAAATCTCCCTCTCTTCACCATTTCAACAGCCTTCGATATTTTAGCGCTATTGTCGAAAAAAATAAACCGGGATTTTTCTTTTTTACCGTAAAATTCCGCCGTTCTTTTCCAACTTAACGCAAAAAGTCCATTTAACTGATATAATTTGCACAATCGGAGCGTTTTGTAAAGAGGGGGCGACCCAAAAAACACGCGTTTTTCTCACAATTTTTTCTTTTTTTACCTATTTTATCCATTTTCTATTAAAGTTCCGTCCTCCTTGAACGAACCTCAAAATACGACGCGGAAAAAAAGGTCGCGTCGGCCCGCCTTGAAAAAGGTCGAGTTTCGTCTATAATTGTTTTTTAAGACCGCGTCGCGTAGAAACGACGTTTTGCGAAATCGTCTCGACAAACGCTTCGACGCGGCGTTGCGTAGTTCGCGTATATTAATATTAATGAGAAAAGCGCCGACCGCGCGTTTGTCCGCGACAAACGACGGTCGCCTCTCGCCTCCTTTTTGACGGAAACGAATCCCGATGTTGAGAACCGACGAAATCCTCTCCACTATCCGTATGTTGCACGCGGAACACCTCGACGTCCGCGCCGTTACCTTGGCGCTAAACCTCAACGACTGCGCCGGGCCGAACGTCGACCTGATGTGTCAAAAGGTTTACCATAAGATCGTTTCCCGCGCGAAAAACCTCGTCGACGTTTGCGACGAAATCGGCGCGAAATACGGCATTCCGATCACGAACAAACGCCTCGCCATTTCCCCCGCCGCGATTCTCCTCGCCGGACACGGGAAACCGGCCGCGCTGAAACTCGCGAAAGCGCTCGACGACGCCGCCGAACACTGCCGCGTCGATTTCGTCGGCGGTTTTTCGGCGCTCGTTCACAAAGGGATTTCCGACGGCGCGCAAACGGTCATCGACTCGCTTCCGGAAGTTTTGAACTCGACGAAGCGCGTTTGCTCCTCGATCAACGCCGCGTCCCGCAAAGCCGGCGTCAATATGGACGCGCTGCACCGCCTCGGACACGTCATTCTGGACATTGCGCACGCCGACGCCGCGAACGTCGGGTTCGCCGCCGCGAAGCTCGTCGTTTTCGCGAACGTTCCGGAAGACAACCCGTTTATGGCCGGCGCTTATATGGGCGTCGGCGAACCGGAAGCGACGATCAACATCGGCGTTTCCGGCCCGGGCGTCGTCGACTGCGCGCTTCGTCGCCGCATCGCCGCCGCGAAGGAAAACGGTCAAAAACTGACGCTCTCCGATTTGTCGGAAGAAATCAAGACGGCGTCCTTCCGCGTTACCCGCGTCGGCGAGCTGATCGGGCGCGAAGTCGCGGAACGCTTGAACACTCAATTCGGCGTCGTCGACCTTTCGTTGGCCCCGACCCCGGCGGTCGGCGACAGCATCGGCGAAATTTTGAAGACGCTCGGCTTGGCGCGCGTCGGCGCGCCCGGTTCGACCGCCGCGATCGCGATGCTCAACGACGCCGTTAAGAAGGGCGGTCTCTTCGCGTCGAGTTCGGTCGGCGGTTTGAGCGGCGCTTTCATCCCGGTTTCGGAAGACTCGACCCTCGCCGACGCCGCCGCGCAAGGGCACCTGACGATCGAAAAGCTCGAAGCGATGACCTGCGTCTGCAGCGTCGGGCTCGATATGATCCTCATTCCGGGCGACGTTACCCCGTCGACGATCGCCGCGATGATGGCCGACGAAATGGCGATCGGCGTCATCAACAATAAGACGACCGCGACCCGTTTGGTGCCGTGCCCGGGCAAAAAAGCCGGCGACTTTGTCAGCTTCGGCGGCCTTTTCGGCGCGTCGCCGGTGATGGAAGTGCGCAACGTCGGCGCGAGTAGCGACTTCGTCCACTTCGGCGGTCGCATTCCGGCTCCGCTCCAATCGCTCGGCAACTGATCGCCGTTTAAAACGCGCCGCGTCGCGGTCGACGTTTTCAACGTTTAACCGCGACGCGGCGCGTTATTTTAAGCGCGACGGAGATTCGCGACGCCGTTTTTCAATCGCGGCGCGAGTCTTTAAGTTTTTGTCGCCTAAAAAGCTCTTCGACGCTTCAACAAGCGGCGTTTAGGCAATCTAGCCGCTTTAACGAAAAACCCGTTTTGCGCAAGAAATAAAAAAGGGAACGCGTTTTCAACTCGCGTTCCTTTTTTATTTCTTGTCCGTCTCGTTGTTTTGCGCGATACTTTTGAGCGCGTTTCCGCGTTCCCCGCGTTCGGTCTCCTTCCGTCGTCAAGGCGCGACGTAATAATCGAGCGCGACGGTCGTCGAACTCAGCAACACGACGCCGTTCGCGTCCGTTTCGACGGTTGTTTTGCGCGCGATTCCGCCCGGCGTCGACGTCGAATAAACGGTCGTCGTCGAGTCGAAGCGCGTCCCCTTTTGCGCCGCGGAGGAAACGACGTAAGTCGCCAGCTCTCCGCCGAGCAGGAGGTGCGCCGCCGTTTTCTGCACGACCGAAAGCTCGCGGGAAATCGTTTCGCCGCCCGCGCCGTTTTCTCCGACGCTCTCGCGAGTCGTTTCTTTTTGGAGGACGTGCGGCGCGACGACCGGCGAAAACCAAAGGGTCGTCGTCTCTTTCCACTGCGGAGTCGTTCGCGTTACGCGGCGCGTTTGACAGGGAATCGCTTTTCGAGCGATCGTCAAGTTCGCCGGAGCCAACGTTTCGACGACGGCCCCGTCGCCGAGCGGAACGTCGCAAAAGTCGAAACGCGCGGTCGTCGACTTCCGTTCGTAATCGAGTCCGCCCATTTTGATCGTCGCGTCGTATCGAAGCTCGTATTCCCCTTTTTCAACGTCGACGCTCGTCAGCGAAACCTTCGCTTCGGTAACGCTTCGAATCGTTTTTCCGTTTTCATACGCGACGCTCGTCGTTTGCAACCGCGCCCAGCTTCCCGGTTTGAAACGGGCCCAACGCGAACACAGAGCGGTCGGCGACGTTTCGACGGCGGCGCTTTCGGGCGGCGCGATCGGAATTTCGTCGCCGACGCCGACGCCCAATTCCGCCTCGAACTCGACGGCGACGCCGCCGACGGGGCGCGCTCCGGGCGATTCGAAAATTTTCCAACCGTCGGCCCGGCGCATTTCGTCGATCAGGCGAGCGAACGGCGCGTTCGCCCCCCTCGCGCTCGCGCCGTTC
>JAGBDD010000104.1 GCA_017937685.1 Thermoguttaceae bacterium
GGTCGAATTGCATCCCTTCGACCCATTCGACTTCCGTCTTGAGCGATTTGCCTTCGTCGACGGTGATGACGCCGTCTTTGCCGACTTTTTCCATCGCGTCGGCGAGGAGACCGCCGATTTCCGCGTCGTTGTTCGCCGAAATGGCGCCGACTTGCGCGATGCTCGTCTTGCTGTCTTTGACGGAAATCGCCATCTTCTTCAGTTCGGCGACGACGTCTTCGACCGCTTTTTCCATCCCGGTCTTCATATGGAGCGGGTTGACGCCGGCGACGACCGCTTTCATCCCTTCGTTGAAGATCGCTTCGGCGAGAATCGTCGCGGTGGTGGTGCCGTCGCCGACGACGTCGCTCGTTTTCGACGCGACTTCGCGAACCATACGGGCGCCCATATTTTCGTAAACGTCTTCGAGGTCGACTTCTTTAGCGACCGTAACGCCGTCCTTCGTAACGAGCGGCGAACCGAAGCTCTTTTGGATAACGACGTTGCGACCGCGCGGGCCGAGCGTAACTTTGACGGCGCGAGCCAGTTTCGAAACGCCGCGGCGGAGAGCTTCGCGAGCCTCTTGATTGAAAGCGATCATTTTCGCCATTGCAATAACTCCTTTTATATCGAATTTTTTGATTTTGCCAATTTAAAGCCGAGAAACGGCGGAACGTCCGGAACGCGACGCGGAAAACGTCGGCGTCGGGAAGCGTTAAAACCGTTAACGTCGGCGAAAGCCGTCCGGCGAAAAGCCGTCGACGACGCGCAAAACGCTCGACGATCAGGAAATGATCGCCAAAATGTCGCTTTCGCGCATCAGAAGGAATTCGTCTTCGCCGAATTTGAAATCTTCGCCGGCGTAAGACAGGAAGAGGACGCGGTCGCCTTCCTTGACGGTGAATTGGCTGCGTTCGCCGTTTTCGAGAACGCGACCGTCGCCGATGCTGACGACGACGCCGCGCGCCGGTTTATCTTTCGCGGTTTCCGGAAGGTAGAGGCCGCCGGCGGTTTGCGCTTCGGCTTCGTCGCGACGAACGACGACGCGATCGCCGAGAGGTTGCAATTTCATACCGCAGCATTTTTCCGTCGCGGCTTCGCCGCACTTTTTCTTGGCCATTTGGAACTCCTTAGGGGGTGTTTGCAACGTCGCGCCCTTGTCGGTCGACAAAAACGGGACGCGACGCGGAACCGAGCGATCGGCGCCGCAAAGTTCGGGCGTTCGTCGAATTTTCGCGAAAATGAAGCGGAAAAACCGCCGAGCGTCGCCGCGGAAAGGGCGAACGAGCGGAAAAGTCGACGTAAACGTTATAGGTTAAAAACGTTCGACGGCGGAGCGTCGCGCCGTTTTTTCAGCGCGAACGGTCGGCGAGCGTCAAAAAACGAACCGCCGCGCCGTCGGTTGCTTTATATTACGCAAGCGCGGCGCCAAAAGTCGCTTTCTTTTCGTTTATACGCGAGAAAATCGGAAAAAACGCCGCTTTTTTTGAAAATTTCGCGATTTTGGGGCGTTTTTTTGTTTTGACGGCGTTTTTTAGGCAAGAAAAATGAAGTCGGCGTCGCAAACGCGAACGCGGCGGCGGTCGTTTCGCGTCATTTTGGCAGGCGGCGGCCTCGAAGGGGCGCGCTTTTTGACTAATTTGACGAAAAAACGGTCGGAGAAATAGAATGAACGCGCAAAATTGGCAGATTGGGCTAAATAGAACGATTGGGAGAACAGGGTAAAGGGACAACGGAGAGCGGGCCAAAAGTCGAGCGGAAAAGGCGGCGACGCGCAATCCGGCGTCGCGAAGTCAAGTTCGACGTTCTTGCCCTTATTCTTAAGCGGTTAAAATAGGAAACGCGAAACAAGAAAAGGGAAGCGCGACGTTTGAAACGGTTTTAAACCGAGTTGCAAACGTCGCGCCAAGGTTAAAGGCGAGGGAACTCGCGTCGATTAGAAGAGGGCTTCGCCGCCGCCCGCGTTTGCGCCGCCTTGACCGTGTTTGCCGCCGGCTCCGGCGCGAGAGAAGGTCGCTTGATACGCGTGCAGGTTGCAGGTTTCCGAAACGAAACGGACGCTGCCGTCGGCGAGAGTCGCGTTCATGCCGCCGACGTGGAAGGAGCGCGGCGCGCGGGTGTCTTCATGGTAGGTGAGGCAGTTGAGCGGAATGTCCATCACATTGCAGTGCGTGAAGATACCGTAACCGTCCGACCAGTGGCCGACCGAAATGAACGGGTTGGCCGAGTCGCTGACTTTCGTCGCGTTCGGGAGGGTAACGCTCGACAGTTCCATCGCGAGGAAGGTGTGCGAGGTGCCGTCGGTGATCGATTGCATGCCGACGCCGCTGTTAGCCCAAAAGAGTCCGATGAAGGGGCCGCGTTGCGAATTACGATCCGCCGCGACCGGCGCGTAACCGTCGGTCGAGGTGCGTTCCGGAAGTTCGGCGCCGCCGTTGACGCAGTAGTCTTTTTGCGTGCCTTTGGCGGCGGTTTGCGGGCAAGACGGACAGGACAGCGCGGCCGGAGCGTGCGTCCCGGCTTCTTTGTTAGCGACGTCGCCGCATTCGGTACCCGAGGAGTGCCCGTAAGCGTTGGCGTGAACGCAGTAGTTCGTATAGGCGCGCTTCGTGAAGTCGATTTGTTCGTAGAGCGCGTTTTGTTCCATAAACGGAAGAACGAACGCTGCCCAACCCATCATACCGTGGTAGACGCCGCCCGCTTCGCAACCCATGCCGGTGCCGCGGAGGTCGGTTCCGTTGGCGCCGTTAAAGAAGGTGTTCCCCGGCGGGAAGCAGTTGTGGGTGTCGTGGTAGTTGTGCATCGCCAAGCCGATTTGCTTCATGTTGTTCGTGCATTGCATACGACGCGCGGCTTCGCGAGCGGCTTGAACCGCCGGAAGAAGCAAACCGATCAAAATACCGATGATCGCGATGACGACGAGAAGCTCGACGAGGGTAAAACCGTTTCGGCGCGAGTTAACGCTCATAAATTGCCTTTGTGAAACTCAAATAGGGTGAAAATGGAAAAAATGGTAAAATGTCGGGGCGCGCCGATCGCAGCGGGCGACGTTCGGACGCGACGCCAAGACCAAACGCGACGCTATTCGAGTCGCGTTCGGAAAAAAGCGGAGAAAACGTCGAACGGAGCAAAACGCCGCTCGACGTCCGCGATCGATTATTCGAAATCGATTTTGAAGTTTTTGTCTTTTTTCTTGATTTCGATTTCTTTAACGTCCGTGCCGGTATGACCGTATTTCGCGATCATTTCGGCGTATTCTTCCGGAACCGGATTGATTTCCGGGTTGTCGTTCCAGTAAATCTTGACTTGGCACGTTCCGGATTTGACGCCTTTTTGCGACGGAGTGTGAACGGCTTCAAACTTGCCGCCTTCTTGGATATTGCCGAAACTCGAACGGCTGCCGTCGGCCGGGATGAACTCGACGCGAAAACCGGTCGGAATCGGTTTGCCTTGGTAGGTCGCGACGCCGGAAATCGGGACGAGTTCATAAGGGGCTTTCGGACCGCAACCGCTAACGGCGACGACGGCGGCGGAAGTCATTAAAGACGCTAAAAAAACGCGGCGATTCATACGATTCTTTCGTTATTCTATTGGGAGGTGAAGTCAAGTAAAAGACGCGGCGCCCGGCGTTGCGGCTTCGAGCGTCGCGTCGCGTAAAATTTAGGGAACGGAACGAGCGCCGATTAGAAGAGCGCTTCGCCGCCGCCCGCTTCGAGGTCCCCGCGACCCGGAAGCGCTCCGGCGTTGGCGCGGGTGAAGGTCGCGTTATAAACGTTGTTGTTGCAGGTTTCGGAAACGAAGCGGACGCTGCCGTCGGCGAGGGTCGCGTTTAACCCGCCGGCGTGGAAGGCGCGCGGCGTGCGGGTCGTTTCGTGGTAGGTCATACAGTTCGGCGGAATGTTCATCACGCCGTGGTGCGTGAAGATTCCGTAGCCTTCCGACCAGTGCCCGACCAAAATGAACGGGTTCGCGCCTTTGCTTTGTTTTGACGCGTTCGGGAGCGTAACGCTGGCGAGTTCGAGCGCGAGGAAAGTGTGCGAGGTGCCGTCGGTGATCGATTGCATGCCGCAACCGCTGTTTTGCCAAAAGAGCCCGAAATACGGCGCGCGGGCGTTTTTCGCGGCTTTAATCGGCGCGTAAGAGTCGTTAGAGGTGCGTTCCGGGAGTTCGGCGCCGCCGTTGACGCAGTAGTCTTTTTGCGAGCCTTTCAGACCGGATTGCGGACAAGACGGGCAAGCGAGGTAACCCGGGCAGTTCGAACCGGCTTCTTTGTTCGCTTCGTCGCCGCAGGTTCCGCCGCTTTCGTGGCCGTAGTTGCCGAGTTCGACGTAGCTGGCGTAGGCGCGCTTCGTGAAGTCGACTTGTTCGTAAAGCGCGTTTTGCTCCATAAACGGAAGGACGAACGCGGCCCAGCCCATCATACCGTGGTAGACGCCGCCCGCTTCGCAACCTTTGCCGGTGCCGCGGAGGTCGGTTCCGTTTTGGCCGTTGAAGAAGGTGTTGCCCGGCGGGAAACTGTTATGCACGTCGTGATAATTGTGCATCGCCAAGCCGATTTGCTTCATATTGTTCGTACACTGCATACGACGCGCGGCTTCGCGAGCGGCTTGAACCGCCGGGAGAAGCAGACCGATCAAAATACCGATGATCGCAATGACGACGAGAAGTTCGACGAGGGTGAAACCCGCTTTGCGTAAACTACCCCCCCCCCCATCTTGACATGTTGATAAAAATTACGAATCATTTTGTAACCTTTCGCTGAAAATTGAGCATGGATAAAATAAAGTTGCAAAATTAAGCGCGTAATGCGAAAACAAAAACGGTAAAAATAGCGAACCGTCGCCGTTTTCATTAACGCGATTTTACCCGACGCGAAAAGTAAAGTCAAGAATTTTTTCGACAATTTTGCAATTTTTGATAAAATTGTCGTAACAAAACGGCGCCTAGAAGCGAAGACGTAAAAAAAACGCCGAAAACCGCGCTTTGAACGAATAATCGGCGTTGAAAATGGTAAAACGTCGCTTAAATCGCGAGCGTCATTCGGTCGGGAGCCCGAGCTTTGCCATTTCGGCGAGGAAGGCGTCGTGGTCGACGTAGTGAATCGTTTGGAACCCGAATTCCGCCGCCGCGACGACGTTCGCTTCGAGGTCGTCGATCAAGAGAATTTCGTTCGGCTGGAGGTCGGGAAGCTCCTTACGCGCTTCGGCGAGGGCGATTTCGTAAATTTCCGGGAACGGTTTCAGGGCTTTCGCTTCGAAACTGGCGATTTTGTGCGCCGGGAAGTAGCCCCAAAAGCGCGGGAACGCCGTTTCGACGTATTTCCAGTGCATCGGGTTGGTGTTCGAAAGGACGCCGCGCGGGAAATTCGACTTCGCCAAGCGTCGGACGACCGGGAGCATCGGCTCGTTGACCCAAAAAATGTCGTTGGTCGCGTCGATGAAATCGTCGACGTTCGGCGTCGCGTCGAGCTGAGCGCAAACCTCGGCGAAGTACTCGGAGGCGGTAATATCGCCCTTTTCGTAACGGTAATAACGTTTTCCGTCGAAAAGAACGTCGCGAATCTCCGCTTCCGGCTTTTCGGTCAGCGCGGCGACTTGGTAAAGCATACGTTGAATACTGAAACGAATAAGAACGTTTCCAAGATCGAAATAAACGAATCGAACGGCCATAGGAATGTTAAGCGGGGCAGGATAGGTAAGGCGGGCGGGATGAAATCGCGTCGACGGGGGCGAACCGAGCGCTTTTTTGCGTCGACGTCGTTATTATACGCGATTTCCTCCGTTTTGGAAATAGCGATTCGGCGTTTTCGCGAAATTTTGTTTCGCTCTGAGGAACGTTGCGGGAGCGGTCAAGAAGACGCGTCGACTTTGCCGATTTTAACGCTGGCGCGTGCTTGCGTCGGACGGCGTTTGGACGTCGTATATAATATGTCGTATATAATATATTGACAAAATCGCCGGAAGAGGTCGCGAACCGCAAGGGGAAAGACGGCGCCGCGCCGCGACCGAGGTCGCAAACGCGGCGTCGAAAAAATCGAAAAAACGGGCGATCGGCTTAGAAAAGCGAGGCTTCGCGGCCGAGTTCAAAAATCCAAGGCGCGGTTTCTTCGAAGTCGCCGAGCGCGCCCTTCGAGCATTCGTAATTTAAGCCTTCGAGGGAGTTTTTCGCGCCGTTTTCGCCCTTTTGCAAGCGAGCGACAAAATTTTCGGCCGACGAAGCGACGTAAATCGCGACGATCAGCGTCTTTTTGCCGTCGCGGTCGTTCGCTTCGACGATCGGCTTGACGTTTTTGGCGAACGTTTGACCGATTCCGCAGAACGCCGCGTCGACGCGATCGAACCCGAGTTCCGCCGCCGCTTTAAGCGCGTCTTCGTTGAGCGAGTCGACGAGACCGGCGTAACCTTCGTCGCCGTGGGCGATTACGAGGAGACGTTCGTTTTTCGGCGACTTAGAAATCGAGCGCGCTTCGGCGACGACGAAGTTTTTCAGCAGGGCGCCGGAGGAGAGCGTCGGCGTCGCGACGGTCGGGATTTTCGAGCGAACGACTTGAATTCCTTCTTCGGCCAACGCGGCGCGCATTTCGGCGGAGGCGTAAATTCCGAGAATCGAGGTAACGTCAAACTGAACGTGGCTCGTCGGATAAACGAAGACCGGAACGGCGACGACCGCGTCGCAACCCTTTTCTTCAATGCGTTTATAAGCGGACGCAATATCGTTCGGCGCTTTGCTGAATTCCATTTGCGCGCCCTCGACGACGGCGAAAACCGGGGACTTTTCGTTCAGCGCTCGAACGCGGTCGACCATTTTGCCGGTGAATTTCGACCAACTCGGCGCCGGAGAGCCGTGAAAGACGAGAAGAAGCGCCGTTTTTTCGCCGCGCGGAACGAGTTCGACCGCCGGAGTCGCCGCGGCGGCTTTATTCGGGGAATGGGCGGAAACTTGCGACGCTCCGAGCGTAAGGAAGGAAGCGACGACGGCGGCGAGGGCGAGAGTAAGGCGAGACAAAGAAAGTTTCATTCGGTTAACCTTTCAAAAACGGCGGTTTCGACGACGAAAAAAAATCGAGCTGTCGACTTAACCCGTATCGATAAACCGCTTGGTTGCGATAATATTAAAATTGTCGGGTTGGGCGCGTCGCGTTGTTTTCCGTTGAACGGACGTTGTCGGCGCGACGAAAGTTAAGTTTGTTAAAATGTGCAAGCGTTAGCTAACAACCGAAGGCTTGGCTAATTTTTTAAGACGGTTGAAACCGCTTAAAGCGATTCGCTTTCGTTTCCGGCGACCGTCGCGGCGGCGCGCCAAACGTCAAGGTCGACCGTATCGCCGACGAAACGGACGGAACCGTCGGCCATTAGCGCGTTAACGCCGCCGGAATGGTAGCTTCGAGCCGCGTAAAAGCCGTAATTCATATAGCTGCAACTGAATTGCGAGGCGTTCGGGGCGAGGAAGGCGCCGAAAGTCGAGTAAGCGGGCGACCCGGAAAGCCAAGTTCCGCAACGCGTCGTTTGCCAAGTCGGGGACGAAATTCCGCGTTGAATCGAGTCGACTTCCTCCGGCGTTTGGACGGAAAAGTTAGAAAAGGCTTGCATTTTGAGCATAACGCGCTTAATTTCCGTCGAGTTGCGAACTTCGTCGACCGTTCCCGAGACCGACGCGCCGGCGCCGGGACCGATTCCCGCTTCCGAGAACATCAGCGTCGCGCTTGTTCCGTCGACGACGGCGGCGAGTTTGCGGTTCGCGCCGTAATAAAACAGACCGTTCGAGGCGAGTTTACCGTCGACTTTCGTTCCGATTTTCGCGCAGTCGGAACCGGTGCAAACGACGTAGCTCGATGGGTAAAGCTCGGCGGTTTCGGCGTTTGCATTGCCGGCGTCGGTAAAAATTTTGAAGTCGGAAAGAACTTTTGTTCCGGCGAGCGGGTCGCTCGGGCAGGCGAGGAACGACGCGTTTTCTTGAACGGCTTCGGACAAGTGGTTGAGGATTCCGAGCGTTCCGTGCGAAATCGTTTTGTAAACCGGTTGCGAATAATCGATGAGGTTGGCGATGTTCGTCGCCTCCATATACGGGAAGAGGCGCGCTTGAACCGAGTAGACTTCCGCCGAGGAATCGCCGAGCGGCGGGAACGCGTCGGCGTTAGTTCCGACGTAGTTGTGAACCGCTAACCCGTATTGTTTCAGGTTGTTAGCGCATTGCATTCGACGCGCCGCTTCGCGGGCCGCTTGCACGGCGGGAAGGAGAAGACTGATTAGAATGCCGATAATCGCGATAACGACCAATAATTCGACGAGAGTAAAACCGTTGCGTTTTTCAAGAGCGTGAAACATAACGCCTTTTTCCTTTGGTGAAACGTCGCGGAGAAATCGCCGTCCGGCAATTAGATTGATCTAACTTGCAAACGAAAAAAAAACGATTTGGGCGCGGCCAAGTCGAGGGAAGTGGATTCGGCGGGCAACTTTGCGAAAGCCGAAAACGATGCGAAAACGCGGTCGGAGCCGACCGGAACCGGCGGGGAGAAACGTCGATTCCGGTCGGTTGAAGAGCGCGAAACAGCCGGTTCGCGCAAAAAAGCGAACCGTAGACGAATCTTGTCGTCAATAAGAGTAAGTTTATCCTAACAATTTGGTTTGTCAAGAGCGTTGGTTAGATAAATCTAATTTTTTTTTAAGAGAACGCCGCCCGACGTCGATGCGAATAAAAAAGGAATTTTTGACGAAAAAGAAAAAAGCGGTAACGTTTCGGCGCAATGTTTCGTCTTTAATATTGTCGTTCGGCGCTCCGCGACGGAAACGAACGACTCGACGAGCGCGGTCGGCGTCGGACGGAACCGGCGGGCCGACTCGAACTATTTCAACCAAAAGAGGAGAGAAAAATGAAAACGTTTGCGAAGAATTTTTGGCGTTCGTTGAGCGTGGGCGCGGTCGCGTTGGCGGCTTCGGTCGCGTCGTTTGGGGCGGTTAAGGCGCAAGAATGCCCGTTTGCGGACGATTCCGCGATTCTGTATTATTCGCCGTCGACGATCGGAAACGTCGGCGCGATCGCGTCGATTTGGCAAACCGAGGAGTTCGGCGTCCTTTTCGATAAAGCGACGAAGAAAATCGACGAAGAAATCGCGGAAAAATTGGCCGAAGCGTCCGACGAAGCCGATTTCCCGAAGGAAAAACTCGATTATCTTAAGGACGCGCTGACGAAGGCGCTCGGCGAAGAACCGAACGTTTCGAACCTGATTCAAGCGTACTTCAAACACGTCGACGGCGTCGCGTTGGCGTTCGTCGCTCCGAAGGACGGCGAAACGAAACCGCAAGCCGCGTCGCTGACGTGGATTTTGAACTTCAATCCGGCCGGGCTCGATCTTGCGAAACTTTGCGGCGACGACTTGGAAGTTCTGAAAAACGAAGACGGCGTCTATGCGGCGAAGTTGACCGTCAAAAACGACGACGTTTATTTGGGCGGCGTTAAAATCAAAGATTTGGACAAATACGCCGTCGTGTTGGCCGATTCGCAAGCGACGCTCGAAACGAAACTGACGCGCTTTCAAGCGTCGAACGCCTTTGTAGTTAAACGACTTAACGACGAAAGCGTTTATTCGGAACTTCTCCTGAAAACGTCGCTCTTCAAACGCGCCGCGACCGAATTGGCGAAAAATGAAAAGGACGAAAGAGCGCAAGCGGTCAAAAGTTTCGTCGAGAAGATTAATTCGTTGCGCGTTAAGAAGTTGGACGTCGACGGAACGTTTGCTCTTTCGGTCGAACTCGAAGCGGTCGACGCGAAAGCGGCGAAGGAATTTAACGACTTGGCGGTTGGCGGCGTCGCGCTTTTGAGCTTGACTTCGGCGAAAAAAGAGCTGAAAGCGGAAGAGAAATTCGCGCTCGAACTCTTGAAATCGGTTGAGTTTAAGTGCGAAGAAAACTCCAACGCCGCGTCCGCGACGCTGAAAATCGACCGCGACAAAGTGAAAACGATCGCGAAATGGCTCGGCGATAAAATTCGCGAAAAAATGTAATCGCGCTTTGTCGATAAAACGTTAATGCAACCCGTTGAACAGTAACGTTTAAGCGATGATGAGAAACGAAAGCGACGAACGCTTGGTCGAGCGATTTCAAACCGGAGAGCGCGCCGCTTTCGACGAAATCGCGCGACGGTATCGACCGCGTTTGCTCCGATTTTTGCGCTTGCGAACGCGGTCGCTTGAAAGCGCCGAAGATTTAACGCAAGAGACGTTAATGAAAGCGTTTGAGTCGCTCGACGCTTTGCGGAGCGCCTGCTTTTTTTCCGGCTGGTTGCATCGCGTCGCGTATCGAACGTTCGTCGATTCAACGCGGCGTCGACGTTTGGAAGTCGTTGCGTTCGACGAAAATCCCGTTTCCGACCGCTCGGGCGACGCGGGAACAAACGGCGTCTTTGCAACGCGAACGACGCCGCGTCGAGCGAACGGAACGGAATTTGCCGCCGCGTCGCCGGAAGAAGCGGTCGCGCTCACCGACGAGTGCGAAAACGTTTGGCGCGTCGCTCGAAAAGTCTTGACGTCAAAAGAGTTTAAAACGCTTTGGTCGCGCTATGTCGACGGCGCGTCGGACGACGAAATCGCTTTGGCGCTGGGGGTATCGTCCGGCGCCGTTCGCGTTTCCTTGACCCGGGCTCGGCAAAAATTGATCGCTCGCCTGCGAACCGGCGACGAACAAGACGGCGGTGGAAAACCGAAAAAAGACGAGAATTAACCGATTGAAAAAACTCGATTTGCGACGAGGCGTTTTTAAAATGACGCGTGAAACCGAAAAAAAACGAAACGGCGAAACGACGGACGTTTGGGAAGCGGCGTTAACGCGTCGTTTAGCGGACGATCTCGACGCGTTTTTGGCGAGCGCCGACGACGAAACGTTTCTTTTTGTCGACGAAACACCCGCGACGAGGCGGATAAGTCGAAGCGATAAGCGTTTGCGTCTCAATGCGTTGGCGACGGTCGCCGCGTCGTTGGCGATTCTTGTCGGCGTCGCCGCGACGACGCGGGTTTACATTGCGTCGCCTCAAACGAAGATTGGCGATAAAGCGTCGCAATCCAACGACGAACCGTCGCTTATCGCTTGGAGCGTCGAAAGTTTTAACCGAGCGGACTGGGCGCGCCGCGTCGAAACGAAGCTGACCAACTCCGACGTTTTCGGTCTCGGCGATTCGTTGGAAACGGAATCGACGAAAGAGGGGGCCGAAACGGCGGCGCTTGCCGTTGTTGCGGAAGCCGGGGGCTCCGCGGAAGACGGCGCGACGGAAGCTGTGTCGAACGAATGGTTTAGCGTTGGAAAATTTGCCGACGTCGCGGCGCTGGAACCGTTGAAATACGAGCCGTTTTTGCAAGCGGTCGCCGCGTCGTTGCGGTAAAAAACGCGCCGAACGGAGTTCTAGTTTTCCGTTCGGCCTTTTTGCGTTTCTATTTTTCGCGTTGCGACGAACGTTTTAAGCGTCGGCGAGTTCCGGCGCTTCGGCTTGTAAACGTTCGAAGATTCTTGCGCTAACCTCTTCCGGCGTTTGAGTTGCGTCGACAATAAACGCCTTGCCGGGAACTTCGAAGCGCTTCCAATCGGCGACGGCGCGCAAAAAACCGTCGCGAACGCGGCGATGAAAATCGGCTCCCTTCGATTCGATGCGGTCGCGCGTCCGATTGATTCGAGCGAACGCGACGTCGACCGGACAATCGAGAACGAACGTAACGTCGGGAAGGACGCCGCCGGTTAAGCGAGTTCCGAGGCGCCAAATCGACTCCGCGTCGCCGTCGACCGCGTAGCCTTGGTAAACGACGGTGGATAGGAGAAAACGGTCGACGAGGACGACTTTGCCGGCGGCGAGGGCGGGACGGATTTTATCGCGAACGAGTTGCGCTCGCGCCGCCATAAAGAGGGCTGTTTCGGCTTCCGGACAGATCGCGAGGTCTTTTCGAGCGAGCAGAATTTCTCGAAGCGCGTCGCCGAGCGGAGTGTCGCCGGGATCGCGAAAAAAGGCGACTTCGCGACCGCGATTTTGAAGTTGGCTTGTAATATGGGCGATTTGGGCGCTTTTTCCGGCGCCGTCTCCGCCGTCGACGGCGATGAACATAGCGACTTTCCTTTCGTTGGCGGGCCTGTGCCTTCAAAGGCGTTTATTTATTATACCTTTTTTTAACGCGTCGACAAGGCCCCGGCGAGCGTTGCGTTGGAGGCGCGGCGCTCGTAGGAGCGCAACGTAGGGCTTAGGAGACGGCGTTGCGAGAGATAAACAAGGGAGAGGCAAACAAGGGAGGACAAAGCGGAGGGGAAAGCGCGCGGGCCAATGGGACGCGTTTTTGGGGACGCTAAAGCGAGCGGCGGTAAAAGGCGGGCGCAAAGGCGCGTCGCCGTAAGCGACCGTCTTCGGGAAAACGCGATTTGAGCCTTTGTTGTGCGGAGAAGCGTCGGGCGTTTAACGTCGCCGAGGAGAGCGTCGTAAAGACGAAAAACGACGGACAAGAAACGTGGTAAATTGCCGCGCGTTCCGTTTGCTAAAAGGCGTCGAAGCGACGGTCGACCTTTTAAGCGCGAAACGCAAGCAAACGTTAAAACGACGGGAAACGCAAAGTTCCGCTCTCGTTTTGTCAAGCGGCGCGAGAGCAATTAAACGTCGCCCATTTTTAACGAAAGCAATAAAAGAAAGCGACAAGAAATAAAAAATACACCCAATCTGATTCGAACAGATAACCTTCGGTTCCGTAGACCGATGCTCTATCCAATTGAGCTATGGGTGCATTTTCAAAACGTTCGAAAAGCGTCGAACCCGCAATGTAAGAAAACCAAAACTACACGCCCAAAAAAACGCGGTTCGGGTTTTCGGAAGATTGAAAATACACCCAATCTGATTCGAACAGATAACCTTCGGTTCCGTAGACCGATGCTCTATCCAATTGAGCTATGGGTGCGCTTTTCAAACTTCAATACGTCGGTTGAAAGTACACCCAATCTGATTCGAACAGATAACCTTCGGTTCCGTAGACCGATGCTCTATCCAATTGAGCTATGGGTGCTTCTTCAACTTACGTCGTTCAAAGAGGTTTTAGGAACAAACGGTTTAGCGTTCGTTCTTAATCACCCTCAGAACAAAAGTAATTAAACCATAAATTTCAATTTGCGCAAGGGGCTTTTTCAAATTTTTATCGTTTTTTTCTCGATTCGCGTTCAACAAGGTCGCAAATTTTCACGTCGCCGCGTTTTAAAACGCTTTGTTAGGAGGTTTGCGCGACGCGAGCAAAAGGTCGGCGAGCGCGACGGAATTTTGACCGGAGATTAAAAAACGGCGCGTTGAGCCAAGAACGTTTCGCCGACGTTCGATCAAGCCCTAACGTCCTTGCGTCTCGTTCGCAAAAAAAAACGCCGCGTCTCAGAAAAGAACGCGGCGTTTGCGATTTAAGCGTTAAAAACGACGATTAACGAGTCGAACGGTTGGAAGCCGGATAGCCGCCTTGCAGGCCTTGCGACGAGGGATAGCCGCCTTGCGCGCCTTGGGACGAGGGATAACCGCCTTGCGCGCCGTTCGCGTTTTGGTCGGCGCCGTAACCGTAGTCGAAGTTCATACCCGCCGCGGCGCTCATACCGGGAACGCGCCAAACTCGCGCTTTGCCGTCCGCGCAACCGCCGACGACGTAAACGCCGTCGAACGTCGCCGCCGCGGAGAAGACCGGACTTCCGGCCTCAAAAGTCGCCAACTCGACGCCCTTCGGCTTGCCGGCTTTGCGAGTCGGTTGCGCGGGCGCGGCGTCCGCTTGCGGATTGTTCGGGTCGGAGGAACCGAAGGAACTCGACGCTTGCGGGTAAACGTCCGAACGTCCGTTCGCGTTCGCGCCGTTCGTTTCGTTCGCGCCGAATTGCGGACTCCAAAGGCGCGCCGTTCCGTCGTCGCTCGCCGTTAAGACGTAGCCGTCGGCGGTAAAAACCGCTTCGCGAACGGCGCCGAGGCAACCGACGAAACGGCAAAGCTCTTGCCCGGACGCCGGATCCCAAAGACGCGCCGTTTTATCGCGGCTCGCCGAAAGGAGATATTTGCCGTCGGGGGAGAAACGAACCGTGTAAACTTTGTCCGCGTGCCCTTCGATCACGGCGACTTGGCGGAACATTTGCAGGTTCCAAACGCGGATCGTATTGTCGGCGCCCGCCGTCGCGCAGAAGCCGCCGTCCGGAGAGAACGCGACGTCGAAAACCGGGCCTTCGTGACCGACTTTTTCGAAACCCGGGCCGAGTTTTTGCGCGTCCTCGCGGTTCGGGAGCGTTCCGGCGTCGTTGACCGTCAGCGTTTCCCAGAAGTAAACGCGACCGTCGTTGCAAGCCGCGCCGACGTATTGCCCGTCGTCCGAAATCGCGATCCGCCAAAGACGGTCTTTCGCGCCGCGATACGGGCGGATGTTTTCTTGGTTGCCGATCGTCCAGAGCCGTCCGACGCCGTCGTAACTCGCCGTAATGACGTGCGATTCGGTCGGGGAGAGAATCGCGTCGGTTAAGCCTTGGCGGTGCGCGTCTTTGTACGTCTTTTGAACGCGACCGTTTTTGACGAACCAGTCGGCCTTTTGTTCGTCGACGGAACCTTCGAGCGTCCAGATTTGCGCGGTTTTATCGCCGCTCGCGGTCAAAACGGCGTAACTTTCCGCCATCGTCGCGACCGAGAGAATCGGCTCCGTCGTATCGTGTTTGGCGTGGACGTATTCCGGTTCCGAAACGACGATCGGCGTCCAATCGGGCGCGGCGACCGCGGTTTGACCGTTCGCGCCGAAAGCGCTCGAACCGCCGGGCGCGGCGTCGGACGAGCCGTAAGAACCGTACCCGCTCGAACCGCTCGCGCCGAAGGAACCGGAACCGGCCGGACCGTATTGCATAGAGGCCGCGCGGTTGTAAACGCCGGATACGGCGGGGCCCTGCGCAAGCGCGACGTCGAACAGGAACGAGGTCGAAACGAGACCGGCCAAAAGGCGCGCGCCGACGACGCGGCGACGGGATTGCGAAGGCAACGACATAATTTGCTTCTCCGGAAAACGGCTGTTAAGGTCAAAATAGGGGCGAAGCGCGAAACGGGCGCGGCGCGCGACGGGAAGGGGACAAACGAACGGCTCTTGCGAAACGAAAACGCGAATCGAACGAGCGACGGCGTCGAGTCGAACCCGAGGGGCGGCGCGGAACGGAAAAATTTTCTCCCGAACGCGGCGGCTCCTTATATTAGTTTAAACATACATTGCGGAGAAGTCAAGAATTTCGTCGACTTTCCTTCAAAATCTCCGCATTTTATTCAAAAAATAAACGGAATGCAACGATTTTGCCAATTAGGAAAAGCGGCTCGCAATAAAGTCGGCTTTCGTTTCGGCGGAGCCAAGCGCGCAAGGAACGTCGCGACCGGCGCCGCCGAAACGTCGACGGTTGCGACGAGATAAAACGCGCGCTGAAAAACGGTTTTGCCGGTTGTTTGGGTTTTAGCGAAAGTTGAGGATAAGCGGGATGCAAGGAGACTTGCGGGCAAAAGACGAGCGCGACGGCGCCGAAAGGGACGCCGACAAGTGGGAATTTTTAAAAAAACAAGGGGTTCCCCCCGAAAGTGGGGTTACTATTTGCGCGAGTTTGTTCATTATATTAATATAGTGGAAAAAGAGACGAAATCTTGGCTTTTCGTAAAAATTTTTCCGCAAAGATTAGAAAATTGGTCGCGCTCGACGTTTGACGGCGAAGGGACGACCGATTTTTAGAACCGAGCCGAAATCGAGCGAACCGAACGGCGCGTTCCTGGAAAACGCGTCGAGAACGTCGAGTCGGCCCGGCGAGCGAGTTAATAGAAAATATACGTCGAACCGTTTTTCTTGCAAGCGGGGGGGCGATGTTTTCGTCGTCGTTTTTTCGACCTTTTTTCGTTCGCGTTGGGATTCGGTTCGAACGCGCTTCGGACAGGCGTCCGTCGTCGCTTTGTGGACGCGCGTCGGCGCGTCTTGCGCTTAACGATCGACAGCGCTCAAACGTCGTTTTTTTCGGCGTCGCTATTTTAAGAGCCGCCGAGAGACGTCGGTTTCTTCGGCGACGAGGAAGCGGGCGGCGCGAGAAGAAACGGCGCTTGCGAGCCGCGTCGATAGTTTTATTGAGAGCGAGTAGATAAAATGGGTATTTTGGCCATTCAATACCAAACGGTCGACGACGCGCCGATTCTAATCGCGTTGAACCGGGAGGAAGAGTATTCGCGCCAATTCCAACCGCCGCGCATTCAATCGGGGCGGCCGCGCGTCGTTTGCGGGCTCGACCGAAAATCGGGCGGAACTTGGGCCGGCGTCAATCAACACGGGATGTTTGTCGCCGCGTTGAACGCTCCGAAGCGGGCGATTCCGTTCGATCCGAGGTCGCGCGGACTCCTTTGCAAAGAGCTGTTGTCTTGCGCGAACGCCGAGGAAGCGCTCGAACGCGCCGTTCGCGAACTCGAAACGGGCGGATACGCGGGCGTCAATTTTCTTTGCGTCGACCGAACGAGCGGCGGCGTCGCTTACGGCGGAACGGAAATCGGCGTCGAGCGATTGCGACCGGGGTTGCATCTTCTTAGCGCGAACCGTTTGGACGACCGCGAAGACCAACGGCAAGAATACGCGCGGCGGTTGCTGACGCTCCATCGGCTCGATTCGGCGGTCGCGTTTTTGGCCGCGGCGAGCGGAACGTTTTCGCGGACGCCCGATTTCGCCGGAAAGCGGGGCGTCGTTATCGCCGAGCCGAATTACGGGACGACGTCGTCGATGTTGGTGTCGCTGACCGAGCGGACGCAAAAGTCGATTATGCAGTTCGCGAACGGGTCGCCGAACGAAAAGCCCTACGAAGACGTTTCCGCGCTCTTGCGCCAGGTGCTGTCGACCGACCGCGCTTCGCAAAAAAAGGCGAAAGCGAAAGCGCGCGAAGAGCGTCGCGACGAACTTGTCGACCAAGAGCCGCTCGAACAGTCGAGTTAACGGCGCGTTTTGTCGTTATTCTGTAGAGCGATTTTATAGGCGGCGCGGCGAATCCTTCGTTATTGGCCGACGGACTGAGATTTGATTCGCGTTTGCTTTTGCGCGAGCGAAAAGGCGTCCGAAGTCTTTAGCACGGAACGTTTGGGTTCGCCGCGGCGTCGACGTGTTTTCGTTGGGAGTCGCGGTTAACGCGTTTTATTCTCGCCATTTGCCTTTTTTGGGGGCGGAAAAGCCAAAACGCCGCTTTATAACCGCTCATTATTTCATCTCGGTCAATTCTAAATTTTGAGCGGAACGAAGCTCGTAACGTTCCGCGATAACGTTCTCTATCTCGGCGCGAGCGTTACGCAAATACAGTATAACTTGAACGTTTTCATCGCGCTTAGGAAGTCGACCAATTAAATCCAAAGCGTCAAGCCAACCGTCGCCGCCGGGTATCTTCGACCGAATCGCCCAGCTAAACGCCTTCGCGGTATTCGAATTGACGCCGTATCTTGCCTTTAATTCTCGAACGACCATTATTGTCTTCTGTTAGGGCGTGTTGCCATTAACCATTAAGTAAAATAACGATTGCGACAAAGTTTAAAAACGCCGAAAACATAACGTCGAGTTTATCGCAACGCGTCGCGATTCGACGGAAGTCCTGAATACGTCGAAAGAAACGTTCTACTTCGTTGCGGCGTTGGTAAAGTTTCTTGTCGTAATCCCAAGGTTCGCGACGGTTGCGTTTCGGCGGAACGACCGGTTCCAAACCGACGTCGCGAGCCGTTTGGCGCGTCGCGTCGCCCTCGTAGGCGCGATCCATTAAA
>JAGBDD010000105.1 GCA_017937685.1 Thermoguttaceae bacterium
CCGATTTCGGTCGGGAGCCAAAGGAAACGGTGCAGACGCATAACGGAGCCGAAAAATTCGTCGACCGGCGTCGCGCCTTCGCCGACGATTTCGCCGGTATACGGGTCGACGTAAACCGTTTCGCCGCGACGTTTGCCTCCGCCGCCTTTGCCGCCGCCTTGGCCGTTTCCGCGACCGGCGCCTTGCCCGGCGTTATGCGGCGCTTTGTCAACGCCGGAACCGTCGCGAAGACCTTGCCCTTCGCCGCGACCTTGGCCGCGCCCGGAACCGTCGCGGGGGCCTTGTCTTTTGCCTTGACCTTTGCCCGCGCCTTGCCCGCGTTCGCCTTTCGACGGCGCGTCGTTCAGGACGACGGCGACCGTGCGCGTCGGCGACTCCGGAATCGTCAGCGAACCGACCTTTTTGCCGGGCCGAGCCGCTTCGACCTTCGCGACGATTTCGTCCGCGCTAAGCCGTTTTTCTTGAACCGTCGCGACGTTGAAAAACTCCGGAGCGGCGAGTTGACGCGCTTCGTTGCGGAAAACGTAAAGCGAACCGCTAAGGCAAACGACGAAAAGGATTAGCCCGCTTGCGAGGCCGAGCCAAAGATGAAGTTCGTAAAAAAAACGACGTAGGGGCGCGAATTTCATCGAAACGTTCCGTTGCTAAAATAGGGGAAATGGTGGGGCGAGTGAAATGGAAAAGTCGGAAAAAACGCGACGTCCGCTTAAACGTCGCGTCGCTCTTATTTTAACGCAAAAACCGCTTTCCGTCGACGGTTCGCGCGGGCTTTTTGCGATTTTTAATGATTTTTTCGCAACGTCGGCGCGACGCGTCGTTCGGAAAGCGCGTTTTTTAACGGTTTAGAGGCTTTCGGTTTCTCCGCCGGAGACGGTCGCCGCGGCGCGCCAAACGTCGAGATTCACCGTGTCGGCGACGAAACGGACGCTTCCGTCGGCCATTCCGGCGTTGACGCCGCCGTTGTGGCAACTGCGGGCCGCGTAACGAGCGTATTGCCAATCGTCCGGAGCGGCGTCGTTCGGCGCGTGGAACGCTTGGAAGGTGGACGCCCAATGGCGGGCGGCGACCCAAGGGAACAAACGGTCGCAACGCCAACGCGGGGAACCGCCGGACGAGTCGACCGCGCCGTCGCCGCTCATCGCGCTTTCGACGTAAGAACGCAACGCCGCCGGGCTATTTTGAACGTGAGCGAGCGAACCGGCGTCGCGGAGCATATAGCGCCCCATTTGATTATCGTCGATTTTGCCGTACCAAGCGTCTTCGCCGGAACCGCAAATCGCTTCGGAAATCGCCAGCGTCGCGCTCGAACCGTCGGTCATCGTCGCCATATTCGCATAACCGCCGCAGTTGAAGAGACCGTCCGTGCGCAGCCCCTCGACTTGCCAAGAAGTATTGCCGTTCCAACGGTTAAAGTCCATCGCCGAACCGGTGCAGACGACGTAGTTCCCGCCGACGCAGTTCCAGCCCGACTTGTGCGTGAAGGAGCGTTCGCCGCTTTCGCTCGGACAGCCGATAATCGGAATCGGAATCGTAACGCGGTCTTGCATATCGTATTCCGCGTCGCTGTAGAGCGAGCTTCCTTTGCCGCCCCAAACCGGTTTGGCGTAGTCGAAGAAGTCGGCGAGCGAGGCTTGTTCGATAAACGGCAGGAGGCGCGCCGTAACGGAGAACGAGCTTCCGTCGCCGAGGGACGGGAAGGCGCCGTGCGCGTCGTGATAGTTGTGCAACGCGAGCGACCATTGCTTAACGTTGTTGACGCATTGCATTCGACGGGCCGCTTCGCGCGCCGCTTGAACGGCCGGAAGGAGCAAACCGATCAAAATGCCGATAATCGCGATTACGACCAACAGCTCGACGAGCGTAAAACCGAACGAGGAACGAGAAACGGCGCGTTTCATTATGCGTATCTCCTGCAAATCGTTTGCCATTCTTAACAATTAGACGGCAAAATAAGTAAACTTTTATTTTCTTGGGCGCTTTTAACCCTTGTTTGTTAACTTTGTCTAATTTATAACGCAAAATATAAGAGCGTCAAGCGGGGTAAGTTAGTGTTTTCTAATTTTTTTAGCAAGGCGGGGCGAAACGTGGTCGTTAGAAGCGTTAAAATCTGAAAATACGCAACGCAAAAAAACGCCGCGTCGACGAGAAAACGTCAAACGCGGCGCTTGCGTAAAGTTCGAAAAGTCAAACTTGGCGATTATTTGTCGAGCGAGAGAACGCGAACGTTGCGGAATTCGACCGGATCGCCGTGGCCGAGGAAGCCGAGGAAACCGGTTTTGTTTTTGAGACCCGGATGTTCGGCGTTGTGAATCGGTTTCGCGTTCGTAATGTCGGCGTCGACGATGAGTTGACCGTTGACGATGACCTTAATGAACGGACCGATCGCGATGACTTCTTCGGTGTTCCATTCGCCGGTCGGTTTCAGCGCGCCGGTTTTCGCCGGAACGACGCCGTAGATCGAGCCGTGTTGTTGCCAGTCGGCGGCGCCCGGGTAGTCCGAGTTCAGGATTTGGAGTTCCATCCCGTGATAGGCGGAGTCTTTGCCGAGCGGGGTGCGGATGCCGACGCCGTTGTTGCCCTTCGGCGGGAGTTTGAAATCGAAGCGGAGAATGAAGTTCCCGTACTCTTTTTTCGTCAAGAGTTGGCCGCCCTTACGGCAGACGAACGAATCGCCTTCGACCGGGTAACCGTCGATGCTGCCTTGCCAAATGTCGCTGGAAAGGGCTTTGCCGTCGAAGAGGAGTTCGAAGCCGAGTTCTTCTTCTTGCGGGGTCAGTTTGTTGAGTTCTTGCGCTTGAACGGAGGACGCGAAAGCGCAAACGCAGGCGACGAGGGCCGCGACCAAAATCTTTTTCATCGTTAAATCCTGTCGACGCAACGAATTGCGAATAAAGGGGAAAATGCGGAAACCGTCGACGCGAAAACGGGGCGTCCGCGTCGACGTAAAACGCGGAGACGGGCCGAACTCGAACCGCTCCCGATGAATCTTATTTTAAGCGAAAACGCGTCCGCGTCAAGCGTTTTCGCCGTCGAAGAAGCGCGTTTTCCGATTTTGCCGAGAATTTTCGAACGCTCCGAACGTCGCGCCGTCGACGAACGCCCGACGACAAGC
>JAGBDD010000106.1 GCA_017937685.1 Thermoguttaceae bacterium
CCGGCGACTGAAGAAGCCCCGGCGGAAGAACCGACCGCGTACAAACAAGCGGAAATTCTTCTCGTTTCCTATCAACAAGAAGTCGAAGAAGCCCCGGCGACGGAAGAAGCCGCTCCGGCGGTCGAAGAAGCCCCGGCGACGGAAGAAGCCGCTCCGGCGGTCGAAGAAGCCCCGGCGACGGAAGAAGCTCCGGCGACTGAAGAAGCCCCGGCGACGGAAGAAGCCGCTCCGGCGGTCGAAGAAGCTCCGGCGACGGAAGCCGAATATTATACGCTCGACGAAGTCAAAGAGCGTATTCGCGAAACGCTCGCGATCGAAAAACTGAACGCGAAACTCGACGAATTGAACGAACAATTCGCCGCCTACTACCGCGAATACTCCGCCGCGAAAACCGAAGGTCGCGAAGTCGACGGCATTGCGAAAGTCGACGCGAAAGCGTTCGCCGAAGCCAACGGGCTCGCGTACTACGCTTCGGCGGAAGGCGTCGCCGAAACGTTCGAAGAAGCGTATATCAACGAAGCCTTGCCGTTGAACGAATTGGCGACGATTTACCAACGCGCGCCGCTCGCTTACGCTCCGGCGAAAGTCGATTTTGTCGACGGCGCCGCCTACGTTTACCGCGCGACCGACGCGCAAACGGAAAATTCGCCGGAATTTGAAGAAGCGAAAGCCGACGTTCTCGCCGCTTGGAAACTTCGCGAAGCCGCTAAGCTCGCGCAAGCCGCCGCCGATAAATTCGCCGAAAGCGCGAAAGCGGAAGGCGCCGACTTCGCCGCGTTGGCCGGCGACAAGCTCGTCGAAACCGAACGTTTCAGCTTCCTCGAACTTCCGACCGCGTCCCCGAACTTCGCGTCGCAATCGGCGCCGCAACTCGCCGAAATTCGCGAAAAGGGCGTCGAAGCGGGCGAAGCGTTCCGCGACAACAAAGCGATCGTCGCGCCGGGTTGGGACTTCAACGAAACCGCGTTCGGAATGAACGTCGGCGACGTCGCCGTCGTCGCGAACCAACCGAAGAACCGCGTTTTCGTCGTGAAACTGACCGAAAAAGACCCGGAGGACGCGCTTCGTGAAAACTTCGAAAAATTGGAGGACGATTACAATCTCCAAAGCGTCGCGAGCCATCTGAATCGCGTTCGCGCGTCGCGCTTCACGGAGAAATTCCTCGAAAATCTCCGCGAAGAAGCCGGGTTCGAATGGATTTCGATTCCGCGCGACGACCGTTAATTTCCGTTAATCCGAATCGAACGTCGCCGAGCGCGTCGACGCGACGCGGCCTCCGATTCTAACGGTTCTTTCGACCCGACGTCGTCAAACGTCGGGTTTTTTAACGTCGCTCGACGTCGAAAAAGGGCGCGATTCCGCCCCGACGATTCAGGAATAAAGCGATGAAATGGATAACGAAAGCGTTAAAACATTTTTGTTTGATAACGCGACACAAGACGCTTGTTTTCGCGTACTGCTGTTACGCCGGAATCCCTTGGCGCGGCTTTATGCACGACTGGTCGAAATACTCGCCGGTCGAGTTTTTCGAGTCGGTTCGCCACTTCGACGGCAAGCGTTCGCCGGTCGGGATTTCGCGCGAGGTCAACGGTTTTTCGCTCGCTTGGCTCCATCATAAGGGCCGCAACCCGCACCATTACGAGTATTGGCTCGACTGGCTCGACGAAAAGGGAACGCCGGTTCCTATGCCGTTCGAGTACGCGCTCGAGATGGTTTGCGACTGCATTTCCGCGTCGAAAGTCTATAACGGCAAGGACTTCCGTTTCGCCGGCCTCCTCGCTTGGTGGCGACGTCGCGACGCGAAACGCCCGGTCAACATGCACCCGATTTCAAAGCGGTTTCATTTCGCGATGTTGGAAGCGCTCGCCGCCGAGGAAAGTTTGCGTCCGTTGCGCCGCGCTCGCGTCCTTTACGACGAAGCGCGAAGAGCGTTCGAAAACGAAACGTCGCAAAACGACGCCGAGTAACCGACGGATGCTAAGGAATAAAAACGACGCCGAGTAACCGGCGAGCGTCAAGAAAAGAAAGACGCCGCGTCGACCCGAAACCAGTCGGCGCGGCGTCTTGTCGTTTTAGCGTCGCAATGCGTTAAACAAAAGTCTTTAGCGTTTTTCGAACTTCAGACGAAGCGCGTAATCGCCGCTTTCGGGCGCCGTCGCGCCGACGCTCAAGATTTGAGCGCCGTCGACGTCTTGAAGCGCCGTTTCGAGCGAAACTTGCGAAGCGTTTTCGCCGACCGCCGTCGCTTCGACGAACGCGAATCCGTCCGGAACGAGGAAACGCGCCGTCGTTTTATTTTTTGCGACAAGACGAAGCGTCGCGGCGAGCGTCGTCGTTTCCGCGTCGAAGCGGCAATCGCAAAGGTCGACCGCGCCTTGCGTTACGTGTCGGTCGCTCGACAAAAATTGCGGAACGTCGGTTTTGCGGTGCAGCGCCAAGAGGCGAACGCCGTGAGCCGGGACGATCGTTTCGAAGCGCTTCGAGTTTTCGCCGAGATACGTTTCCGTCCAAAACTCGAACGCGACGCGCGGCGCCTCGTCGAGCCCGATTTCCGCGAAGTCGAAGCCGACCGTCGCTTCTTCGTCGCTCCAGTTGAAAAGCGCGACGACGTCCCAAGCGCCGAAGTCCTTGCCGACTTTAAGGTTCCAAACCGGCAGTTCGGCGCCGAAGAACGGGTAAAGCGCGTTCGGGCGGACGTCGCAAACCGGGAGCGTCTTCTGCAGGAGCCGCATTCGCTCCGTCGGGAGTTCCGCGAGTTTGTCCCCGGCGAACATCATTTGGCCCGGGAGCGAAACGACCGTCGTCGCGACGCGGGCCTCTTCGAGCGTCAGCGCTTCGTTGACGAGGAGCGTGTCCGGGTCGGAGAAGAAAACGATATTGTTCGTGAAAACTTGGTTGAGCGTGCGCCCGGCTTGACGCATAACGTTTTCCCATTTAACGGGTTGGTTCGGGTGAACGACGTCGGCGCCGGTGCGAGCCGCGTCGGCGAACGCCGCTTCCGGCCCGGTGAAGTGCCCTTGGCAGGCGAGGAAAACGCGGTCTTCGCCGATACCTTCGCGCAGCGCTTTAACGCAACGCTCGAACGGCGCTTTGATTTGCGGATTGTCGAACGCGGCGCGGACGTCGGCGCGTTCGAAGAAGTGGGCGCAGTAACCTGAGTTGGCGCCGGACATTCCGTCGATCTTGAAGAACTCGTAACCCCAGTCTTTCGAAGCGATTTCGTGAATGCGGCGCATATGCGCGACCATTTCGTCGTTCGACGGGTCGATCGTGTAGACGCCGTTCCAGGTGCGCATCGGGTTCCCGTCTTTATCGTGCAGGAACCAATCTTTATGCGCTTCGTAAAACTCTTTCGAGCCGGTGCCGAACGGCGCGGTCCAAAGCCCGGGTCGGAAACCGAGCGCGCGAATATCGTCGGCGAGCTGTTTCATCCCCTTCGGGAATTGGCGTTCGTTGACTTCGAGGTTCAAGTTGTAAAACCCGGAAACCGGCAACTTATCGCTGTTCCCTTGCCAACTTTCGATCGACCAAAACTCGAGCCCGAACGGTTGCAAATGTTCCTTCCCGACGCGCGCTTCGGCGAGGTTTTCCTCCGCGCCCGCCGTGTCGAAATAGAGGTTCCAAGACATCCAGCCGGTCGGCGGCGACGGACAGCGCTTGCGGTCGATCGGCTTGTAATAAGGAACCCAACGCTTTTGATAGTAACGTTTATCGACGGCGACCGAAAAGACCGCTTCCGACGCTTCGTGAATCCGTCCGGACGCTTCGACGGCGTACTGCGCTCCGTCGATAAAGTTCGACGTTTTAGTCGGTTGCGTCGCGGCGTTTTTCGTCGTCAAACGCAAATTCGCGGCGTCGAACCGAAGCGCCAAATCTTCTTCGCGGGCGAAAAGGGAGTCGTTCGTCGCGGAGTCGACGACGCCGGTCGCGAGCGGCAGAACGCGCTCCCCGACTTGCGAGCGAGTGCGGCAGGGGAACGAATCGTCGCGGAAAACGACGTCGCCGCGGAACGAAATTTCGCCGAGGTAAAATTGTCTAGTGCGGTGATACGCAAGGACTTCGAGCCGGTCGCCGTCGGCGTTGAAGACGAGGTAGCCTTGCGCTTCCCCTTGCGGGTCGACGAGCGCGAGACGGTGCGAAACGGCGTCGCGCGGGGCGGCGACGGTCCAATCTTTGCCGTCGACGACGAACCCGAGTTCGCCGGAAATTTGAACGTTGGTTTCGGCGTGCGTCATCGTGAGACGCGACGTCGCTTCGTTGAATTCGACGCTCCAAGCGCCGAGCGCGAGCAGAAAAGCCGCGACGACGTTTTGCATAGCGAGTCCTCCTAAAAACGGGGTAAACGTTGCGAATGAAAGGATTGCGTAAAAAGGTGAAACGGTAAAATCGGAAACGCGGCGCGGCGTCGCAACGCGGCGCCCAACGACGAATCGCGACGCGACGTCGATAATCGGTAAACGACAAAACCGCGACGCGACGTCGGCAAACGGTAAACGGTAAACGGTAAAACCGCGATGCGACGTCGACAAGGGGCGAAGCTCCAAAGGCGCGACGCGACGTCAACGACTAACGCTTTCGACGCAACCGTCGAAAAATCAAAGGGTAAAAGCGCGAAGGACGGCGCGTTCGTCGGCGTCGAAACCGTACAACTCGGCGACGGCTTCGTCGAGTTCCGCGTCGAGTTCGGCGCAACGGGCGTTCGCGGCGCGGGCTGTTTCGAGTTGGGCGTCGAAGTAATCCTCCCATTCGTCGCGCGCTTTTGGCGTTAGCTTTATCTTCTGTTTTTTTCAACTCGTTGCAAAAAGCGGCGAAGGTCGCTTCGTCGAAATTTTCGAGCTTTTCGGTCGCTTTCAAATCGGGGAAGTCTTTCCGCAACCGCCGCAAAAACCGCCGCCGCGTTTTACGAACCGTCGCAAACGCCGCAAGTCGTTCGGCGACGCGAGTTTCAAAAAATTCGCGCTTCGCCCCGACGTCCGGAACCGGGAATTTTTCGAAGAAGATTTTCCGAATTTCGCGCGTTCCGCCGAGTAGTTCGGGACAGTTGTACCAAATCCAAATTTTAGTCGCCGGCGAATTAAAAAGCGCGGTTAAAAATTTAAGCGAAACCGTTGCAACATTTGCGGTTAGGATGAACGCTTTGTTGTTTGTGTAATAATTGGAATTGTCGTAAGTGAAGCAAAAAAACTTGGTAATTTCCGGATAAATAATTTTAGGTTTAGAAAATTCAGGATAATATTTGATGGAATCTTGAATTTCAAACCAATGTCCGGAAGTTTTTTTACGCGCTCCTTTGTCGCCGGTTTGTTTTAATCTGTCGTATCCAAACGACAAAAGATGTTTTTGAATTGCCGGAAAACGTTCAATTTCGATGTTTAACGATGGAAAAGTTGAAATAAGATAAAGCGGTTCCGAGTTGCGCGTTCCGTATTTCCAAATATCGCGTCCTCGTAAAAGCGGCTTGATAAGTTCTAAGCTGGACGGGGCTTCGGCGATTAGACGGTTTTTAGTTTCTTCGTCGATATAAAACGCGTCGTTATAACCAGTCAAAACGCCGCGGAAAATAGAAATCGGCAACTCCTTTAACGGGCGCGAGTTGCGTTGCATTTTTTGTAAAATTGGAAAATGGTCTCGCGCTTGAATTGTCCAAACGTCGTCTCCGAAGGCCGCGCTTGGATATTCGTAGCGAGCCGCTGTCGTCGAAGTAAAGTCGCCGTTGTAAGTCTTTTGATTGACGGATATTACTTCGAGCGTTTCCGTTTGCGGCGTTTTTTCCGCGACGAATATTAACACTATCGTCGCGGCGTCGGAGAAAAATTGGACGTCGCCAAAGTTGAGAAGTTGCGTTAAGTTTTTGTCGGCAAAAAACTTGCGTAATGGACGGCCGTAATCGGCGATCAACCATTTGTTCGGCATAATGTACGAAAGAGCGCCGCCGTCTTTGAGAATATTATATCCGCGTTCGACAAAGAGACAATAAAGATCGCCGCCTTTGTCGAATGTCGCGTAACCCGCCCGAGCCAAGCGTTTGCCGACGTCGCCGGACGTTTGAAGTTGAACGTAGGGCGGGTTCCCGATAACGACGTCGAAACCGCCTTTTTCAAAGACTTGCGGGAACTCGCGCCGCCAGTCGAACGCCCGGGCGCCGCCGAGCGCTTCGTCGTCGATTAACGAGTCGCCGCATTTGACGTTCGCGCTTAAATCGTTGAGTTTGCGACCTTTCCGGCAAGTGCGTAACCAAAGCGCGAGGCGCGCGATTTCGACCGATTCTTCGTTGACGTCGACGCCGAAAAGGTTGTGTTCCAAGATGTAAGTTTCTATTTCTTGGAAGATAAGAGCCGAAGCCGACGAGCCGTACTGAACCCGCGCCGTCAATTCGTCGAGTTCGCGGTGTTCGTCGATCAGAAATTTGAGCGCGGCGTTCAAAAACGCGCCGGAACCGCAAGCAGGGTCGCAAATCGTCAGTTCGCGAAGCCAAGCGCGGTAAGAAGTTAGGAGCGCGTCGAGCCGTTTGCTTTCCTCCGCGCGGGCCTTTTTCGTTTTGAATTTGACCGGGTCGACGTCGAACGTTTCCGCGTCGAAGCCGAGCGCCTTTTTTTTGTCGGCGCAAAGTTTGCCTAACGTCGCTTCGACAATGTACTTCGTAATGTACGACGGCGTGTAAAAGACTCCGTCGCTTTTGCGCTTCGTCTTCTCCGTTTTCGCGCTCGCTTTCAGCGACGCGGCGTCGCCGTTTGCCTCGGCGGTCAGCGCCCGCGTTACCTCTTCGATCTCCGTCGGCGAGTGTTCGAAAATGCGCCCCAACACGTCGACGTCGACGTCGCTTTCAAAGTCGTAAGCGCTTAATTTCTCGACGTTGGCGCAAAGAACGTCGTCGCCGATTTCGAGCGCGTCGAGCGTCGCGTCCTCCTTGAAGAGACCGCCGTTGTACGCGAAAATTTCGAGTTGCGGCGCGCCCTTGTCGATAAGGCCGAAAAGGATTTTGAACTGTTCGTAAAGCGCGCGAGGTTCCCATTTAGAGCGCCAGCGCCATTCCTCGACCGTCTTTGAAATCATATTCGGCGGAAGAAGGCCGCGATCCTCCGCGAAGAAAACAAAGAGGAAACGATCGAGCAGTTTTTGCGTTTTGCGGAAAAGCAAAACCTTGTCGCCGCTCGGGTTGCGTTCGAGTATGTCGGCGAACAAATTCCGCTTGAACGACGAATAGTCGCGGTAAAAATCTTCCGCGATTTTCTTTTCTTCGAGCGTCGACTCGTCGCGAATTTTGAGCGGCAAGTCGTCGCGAATCGCTTCCCAACTCAAACAGACGTAAAGTTCGCGGAATTTTTCGAGCGAAAGATTGAACAAATCCCACTCGAAAAACTCGGTCGCGGAATCGATGTAAAATCTTAGTTTGCGGAAGTTGGAGATAACGACGTAACGCGCCTGCGATTGGTGATTTTTGTACCCGAACGCTTGGTTTTCGACCGCGTCGAGGTTCGGCGTTTTGAGGTCTTTAAGCTCGACGACGCCGCGAACGACGCCGCCGACAAGGAGCGCGCCGTCCGCTTTTTTCGCGTTGTCCTCGTTCTTTTGCTCGGTGATAAGGTTGTAATCGTCTTCCGGGTAAATCGTGTAACCGAGGATGTTTACGAAGAGTTCGCGTAAGAATCCCTCTTGAAAACGCTCCTCTTTCGAAACGGCGATGTTCGCTTGAATTTTCGCGTCGCCGAAATAAGCGAGAAACGCCCGATACCGCGCTTCGATCTTTTCCGCCGAAATTTTCGTCAAGTATTTTGGGTAAACGCTGCGTTGAAACATCTTCGAACTCCAATAACGAAAAGAGAATCGGCGGAAAGAAAACGTCGACGCGGCGTCGTTTTTAGCGGACGGCGCCGCGTCGCGATTCGGTTGGCGTTACTCGGCGTCAATCCCAGCGGAGTCGGGACGCGTCGAAGACCGGGCCGTCGGCGCAAGTTCTCTTGTAGTCCCAAGTTCCGTCGTCCGTTTTCCAGTCGACGACGCAGGAGAAGCAAATCCCCAAACCGCAAGCCATCGGCGATTCCAGCGACGTCCAGCATTCGAAACCGCGCGCTTCCGAGTACTTGGCGACGGCTTTTAACATCGGGTGCGGCCCGCAGCAGAGGAGGCGAACGCCTTCCGACGCGACGTCGTCCGGCAAAATTTCCGGGAAAACGTCCGTTACAAAGCCCTTCGTTCCGGCGCTTCCGTCTTCCGTCGCGAGGCGAACGTCGACGCCGAGCGCTCGGAAATCGTCGACGCAACTCAAACGCTCCGCCGACCGCGCGCCGAAAACGAACGTCAATTTCGGAGCGTTCGCCGGGTCTTTTTTCGCCGCTTCAAGTTGTTCCTTAATAAGGAGATAGAACGGCGCGTTCCCGACGCCGCCCGCGACCAAGACGAGATTTTTCGGCGTTTGACCGCAAAGCGCCTCCGCCCAACCGTTGCCGAGCGGGCCCCAAAGGCGAATCGGGTCGCCCGGGCGAAGCGTCGTAAGTCGTTTCGTTCCCTTGCCGACGACCGCGTAAACGACTTCGACCCGACCCGAAGTCTTGTCGACGTCGTAAATTGCGAACGGTCGCCCGAGAAGCGGATCGTCGCCGGCGGCAAGACGCAGCATTACGAACTTGCCCGATTCGACCCGGGCCGCGAACTCCGGCGCTTGGATCGAAATTTTCCAAGTCGAATCGGCGATTTGCCGGTTTTCGAGCGTCGTTCCGACGCCGGTCCAAACGTCTTTACGTTGAGTAATACAATCGTGCGACATGCCGAACTCCTTGCGTTGTTGTCGGTTGCGTCGGCGCCTTTACGCGGCGTCGTCGGCGGTTGAAAACGGTTAAACGGTTAAACGGTTAAAACGATTGAAAGCGTTAAATACAGTTGAAACGACGACGAAACGTCGCGTCGACGAAAGCCGAGCGAATCGGCGACGCGACGTCGTTAACGGAAGACGACGCGGCGTCGTCGCAAGGCCGCCGTTCATTTTTGCGTTGTCTTGGCGCTGTCTAACAGGCGAGGCGGGAAGCGTTTTTAGCGACCGCGCTTCGGGCCGAAGCCGCGTTTCGATCCGCCGCGGAAGTCGCCGCCCGACTTGCGGTTAGCGTTGAACGACGGTTTGTCGCCGAAACGCTTTTTCGTTCCGCCGCGACGTTCCGAAGCGTCGGCGTTGAAGCGGTCGCGTCCGCCTTCGCGCTCGGAACGGTCGAACTTGCGCGGGCCGATCGTTCGTTCTTCGTCGTCGAATTCTTCGCGGACGCGGCGACGGCGTTCGCGGCGCTCTTCGGAGCGGAATTCTTCGCGGAAATCCGGATTCGCTTCGCGGCGTCGCGACGGTTCGGCGAAACGTTCGAACGACGGATCGAATTGACGACGACGCGGCGTCGTTTCGGCGGCGGAGTCGGCGTTTGCAACATTCGAGTTTTTAACGGTTTTCGAGCGTTTTTCATCTTCGGTTTCCGGCGCGTTTCGCATCTCGATTTCGGAAATTTCAATCGGACGCAAACGCGGTTTCGGCGACGCGGCGTCGTTCGGCGTTCGAGCGGTTCGGTAAAGCTCGGCGACTTCCTTGGGGTTGAGGCGGCGGAACTCGCCCGGCGCCATTTTGCCGAGTTTAATCGAGCCGACTTGAACGCGTTGCAACTGCATTACTTTGTGTCCGAGACGAGCGAGCATCCGGCGAATTTCGCGGTTTTTGCCCTCGGTAAGGGTGATTTCGAGAACGGAACTCATTTTGTGGCGGGACTTAATAACAACGTCGTCCGCTTGAACAATCCCTTCGGCGATGTGAACGCCCCGTTTGAGGTCGCGCGCCAGTTCGTAGTCGACGAGTCCGGCGACTTGCACTTTGTACTTTTTGGGCGCTTCGAAACGCGGGTGGGTCAGGCGTTCGGCGAGCGCGCCGTCGTTGGTGAGAATAATAAGGCCTTCGCTGTTTTGGTCGAGGCGACCGACGGGGAAGAGGCGACCGAACTGTTCCGGGATAAAGTCGAGGACGCGGCGTCGACCTTGCGGGTCGCTGTTGGTGCAAAGGGTGTTTTTCGGCTTATTAAGGGCGAGGTAAATCGGTTTCGCCTTCGGGAGCGCTTCGCCGTCGACGCGAATCCGTTGCTCCTGCGGGAAGACGCGGACGCCGAGTTCCGTAACGACGACGCCGTCGACTTCGACGCGCCCGTCGGCGATCAGCTCCTCGCACTTGCGTCGACTGCCGTAACCGGCCGCCGCGAGAACTTTTTGCAGGCGATGCCCGAGCTCCTCGGCGAGCGGGTCGTCGGCGTCGACGACTTTCTTCGGCTTCTTAACGGGAGCGTTCGCGAAAACGGAGTTGGCCGCCGCGCGCTCTTGACGGGAATTAGACGTGAAGCGCGGGCGACCGGGTTTCGGGGCTCGCGAAGAATCGAGGCGTGGCTTGCGGTTGCGGGTCTGCGATTGCGGACGGGAATGGCGGGAACGGGCGGACATTGGAACCTCCGAGGAAACGTCGACGCGTCAAAAATGCGCCGTTGGGAAACAAACGACGGGAAAACGTCATTATACTATAAAAAAGGGGGCGCGCCAAGGCGGCGAAAGAGAACGCGAGGAAATTTAGAAAGTCTTTACGTTGGAAAATGATAAATGGCGCAGAATAGAGAAATTGGGCGACTGGAAAGACGCGCGGAAAGGGGGGTCGCGTTCGCTTTTTAGAGGAGAAAATGAAGAAAGGATAAAATTTCATAGATTTTTTCGAAAAAGCCCCTTGCGGTTTTTGTTTCTTGGGGTATATTCTTACCTGTCGCTGGTGATGACCGCGACGACGACAAGCGAGACTTTAAGTTAAACGAGTCGAGCTTGAAAAACGCCGGTTCGCTTTCGAGCGAAAAAGTTAAGAGGTTGAGACGGAAATAAAAATTTTTCGGAAAAGGCCCTTGACGAAAACGAAAACGGTGGTAAATTGATTGAGTCGCTTGGGAGAAAGCGGCAAACGAAAAATCGAACGGGTTCAAGCGAAAAAGGTTGAACGCGCGGCTTAAAACTTGCGAAA
>JAGBDD010000107.1 GCA_017937685.1 Thermoguttaceae bacterium
CGGGTTGCAAGATACGCTCGCCGACGTCGAATATTTGGAAAACACGGTGGTTCCGCGCCGTTCGGCCGCGTTGGAAGCGATTCGCGTTCGTTTCGAGCGGGACAATCCGGAGCTCGACAGTTCCTTCGCCGACTTGCGCTTGTTCGAAGATCGCGTCGCGCAAATTCGCGAAGACCTCGAACGTCCGAACGAAGAGCTGAACGAATACGGCGTCGTCCTGAAATCGCGCGGCGTCCAATACGACGTCGCGAAGCTCCTCGATTTGATCGAACAAACGATTTTGACCTATTCGCCGGACGATCTTGCCGCGATGATCGTCGAAAAGCGCGAAAATCCGGAAAACTCGCCCTTTTCCTCGACGGTCGAACAACTCGTCGCCGACCTGCACATGACGTCGGAGCTGAACGATCCGATTCAGTTTAACGTCGGCGAACTCGAACGCGAACTCGCCGAACTCGACGCGATGGCGTCCGACATTACCGCCGCCAACCGCGAAGAATACCTGCGTCGTCGCGCCGCGCTCGACGAATCGTTGGCGGCGTTGCGTTCCGGCGCCCTCGCTCGCGACGACGTGTACCGCGTTTGGTTCAGCTCCTGCTTGACGAAACTGTCGGAAGCGTTGATGACGTTGCACTTGATTCAAGCGCGCGCTCGCCTCGAAGCGATCGAACTCCCGATCGTCGACGTCAACGCGGAGTACGCGTTCCAAGTCGCTCGCGAACGTCGCCTCGACTGGATGAATATGCGTTCGAACCTCGTCGACCAATGGCGCAACATCGAAATCGTCGCCGACAAACTCCGAAGCGACCTGAGCGTTTCGGTCGGCGGTTCGGTCTCGAACGAAGGTTCGAACCCGGTGAATTTCAGCGCCGACAGAGCGCAGTTCACCGCCGGATTTCAATTCGACGCGCCGCTCGACCGCTTTATGGAACGGAACAGCTACCGTCAAGCGTTGATTTCCTACGACCAAGCGCGCCGGAGCTATTACGCTTACGTCGACGGCGTTCACCAACAAATCCGCAGCGCGATCCGCGCTATCGAGTTGGCGCAAATCAGCTTCGAGCTTCAACGGGACAGCGTTTTGACCTCGATCAAACGCGTTCACACGGCGCAGCTCGATCTGACGAAACCGCCGACCGGTTCGTCCCGCGTCGGTTCCGTCAACTCGAACGCGGAAGCGTTGGTCGACGCGTTGGAAAACCTGCTTAATTCGCAAAACGAAATTATGCAAACTTGGTTGCAATACCAATCGCGCCGTATGAACCTGATGCTTCACCTCGGCGTCTTCCAACTCGACGAAACCGGACGCTGGGTCGACCCGGGGAATATCGACGAGGAACTCCTGCGCGCCGCGACGGCCGACGTCGGAACGTCGCAAGACGCGCTGGCCGGGCTCGACCGTCTCCCGACGTTCGAGCAACTTTCCGGCGGACGTTCTCCCGAAGCGGTGCGTCAAATGACCGGCGACGCCGAATGGGGAACCGCCGGGAGCGGCTCCGGAAACGCGAACGCGGCGCCCCAAAACGTCGACGTCGCGCCGTCTCCGGCGATTCCTGTCGCCGCGACGCGGAGCGGATACGACTATCGTTGACGCGGAGCGTTAAGGGATAAACGTTGAAAAGAGCGACGGAGCTTGCGGGCTCCGTCGCTTTTTTGCGTTCAAGAACGTTGAAAACTCGCTCGCGGTAATTCAATGACAATTTTACTAAAAAATTAGGAAAAACTTTTAAGCTATACTTGACAGGCGGCAACGTTCGAAATAGAATGCAATTAGTTTGACTTTTTGAGGTAAAAAAGGTTAAACTAATTGCATTCGTTGACAAGGGAAATAAAGATGTCTGGAACTACGGCGCTAGAAAGAATCATTAAAAGGCAAAGCGAGATTGCCGTCGGCAATTTTGACGCTATTCGGATCGACGTGCCTAAACATCGCGTTTATTCTGTTTGCAACTTGCGCGGCGGCGTTGGTAAAACGACGTTGACGTTTAACTTAAGTTACTACGCCGACCGCTTGCTTGCGATCGACCTTTGTCCGCAAGGGAATCTTTCGTATTTTTTTGATAAAGAATATTATTTACACGGCGCTAATATACGGGACGCGCTGTTGCCTTATCTTATTCCCGGAATGCCGAGCGTCGAGCGTATTGCCTCGTATGTTGGCGCGACCAACCAATATTTCGACGGTAAGAATGTGTACTATATTCCCTCGTCTAACGAGTTGTATCTGTTGCCGTCGGTTTTGAATTCCGCGCTCAATTTGACGGACGGAGGCTTGCTTGATTCGACGCAACGCCTCGCCGCAATTTCGAACGCGTTGTTTTCGTTGCGTAAGGAAATTAAACGCGAGACAACGCAAAATAACCTTGACAAATGCCTTATCGACACGTCGCCGTTTTTTTCCGGGGGCACCGAGTTGTCTTGGCATGCTTCCGACGCGTTGATTGTTCCGGTGCGCACCGACCGACAATCGATTAATTCTTTTGAATTGCTCATAAAAACTATGCAATCGTCGGCGAGTTTCCGCAAATACGCCGATAAATTAGAAGGGTTTCGCACGCCCAAAATTCACGCCGTTGTTTTGACGCATTGCGGTTGGTCGACGCGTTCCGGCGCTCGTTCGTTGCCGAATCAACAAACCAAGGTTTATTTGCAACAATGTTACGATATTATGTCGCGTAATCGACGGTTGTTAAGCACCGACAATCCGGAAAATCATCTTTTCATTTTGGATGATTTTCTGGGATCGGGACGCGTTTCTTCGCTAGAATCGAAACCGATCGAACTCTTAAAGCAAGGCGATACTAAGACGTTTGATCGCGTTAAAGTTACCGTCAACGCCGCGGTGGAAAAATGCAAGAACGAGTTGCGTTTTATTCATCGTTTACTTTGGTAAGACTTTTTGCGTTCGAGCGACGCGGTTTTGCCATTAATACTATAGGGCGCGTTTTTTCTCCTCTTTTTTCCTTCTTTTGGTTGAAAACGCTTGCAATCGACGGCGCGATTTTTTATAATCGTCGCGAAGAAACGTTGCGGCGGGCGACGTTCGAAAGAGACGGACGCTTGGGGCGGTCGACGAACGACGAAAAGAACGGGAGAAGAAGGGAAATGAAAAAAAGAGAAAAAACGACGCGGCGCTTCGTTTGGACGGCGGCGCTCGGGTTGACGACGGTTCTCGGCGGCGCTTGCGGCGCGACGTCGGCGGTCGCGCAGTCGGACGGCGTCCCTTGGGGCGGATACGACGCGCTCGGGCGAAATATCGTCGGGCAAAAACCGGACGATCCGGCTCGCGTCGCGATTCGCGACGATAAAACGATCGGAATCTTTTACTTCCTTTGGCTCGACCCGACCTCGATCATTCCGGTCGACAAAAACGCGCCGAAAGACGCGCCGCGCCCCTACGACCTAACGAAAATTCTCGAAAAAGACCCGAACGCCGTTCGCAATGAAAACGACGCGCTCCTCGGAACGAACGGGCAAATGCACTTCTGGGGCGAGCCGCTTTACGGATATTACGACTCCCGCGACCCTTGGGTCGTTCGCCGTCATATGAATCTGCTCGCCGACGCCGGGGTCGACGTTTTGATTTTCGACACGACGAACGCCGTTACTTACCCGCACGTCTACCTGCCGCTTTGCGATCTCCTCCTCGAAATGAAGGCCGACGGCGAGACCGTCCCGCAAATCGCGTTTATGACGAACACCAAAGTCGGCCCGACGACGCAAAAAATTTGGGACGAATGCTATTCGCAAGAAAAATACGCGCCGCTCTTCTTCCATTGGGAGGGAAAACCGCTCATTCTGTCGAATCCGGCGGAGGTTCCGGAGGACTTGCGCGACAAATTCACCTTCCGAACCGCGTACTGGCCGACGTATGGAATGAAGAACACGCAAGACGCTTGGCACTGGGTCGCCGCGTATCCGCAACCGTATTCTTGGACGAAAGACGAGAAGACGCCGGAACAGGTCAACGTCTCGACGTCGCAAAACCTCGCTCGCGACGCCGCCGGGCTTCCCGTTTGGATGAGTCGCGAAACGGCGCGCGGTCGCTCGTTTTACGTTCCGGAACCGAACGCCGACGGGAAAGTCGATTATGAGAAATGGCGCGAGAACCCCGACCCGAACGTCGGAAAAAATTACGCGCAGCAATGGGAGCGCGCTTTCGAACTCGACCCGCCGTTCGTCTTCATTACCGGCTGGAACGAATGGGTCGCCGGACGCTGGAAGATCGGCGAAAACCGGTATATGTTCGTCGACCAATTCAACCAAGAGTACAGCCGCGACGTCGAACCGTCGCGCGGAATGCACTTCGACAATTACTATTGGCAAACGGTCGACGGGATTCGCAAATATAAGGGAACGCCCGACTTGCCGAAACCGATTCAAAAGCCGACGACGATTTCGTTCGCGGCGGACGCCGATTTCGCGCAATGGGACGCCGTCGAGCCGACGTTCCGCGATCACGTCAAGGAAACGATTCCGCGCGACTTCCCCGGCGTCGGCGGAACGCATTACCGCGACGCGTCCGGGCGCAACGACATTACCTTCGCGAAGGTCGCTCGCGACGCCGAGAACGTTTATTTTTACGTCGAAACGCGGGAAGCGATTCGACCGGAAACGCCGAACGGGCTCTGTTTGGGGCTCGACCTCGACGGCGACAAGACCGGCTGGCGCGGCGTCGACTTGCTGATCGGCCGCTCGTACTCCGCCGACGGAAGCGCGAGCGCCGAACGTTTCGACGCGGAAAACGCGCCCGCCGAAGCCGCTTGGAAGACCGCGTCGACCGTCGACGGCGTCCGTTGGAAGCTCGACGGGAACAAATTGCAGATTTCCGTTCCGCGAACGATTTTGGACGCCGATTTCGTTTCGTTCAAGTGGTTCGACAATATTCCGTTCGAGTCGCCGGAAGACCTCTATTTGAAAGGGGACGTCGCGCCGGAAAGTTCGTTCTTCTATCGCGCCGATTTTGATTTTTAATCGGCGTTAAACGTTCGACGATAAAGCGTTAAAACGCGGTTTGGGAGGCGCGCGTCTTCCGGAACCGCGTTTTTGGGGGAACGTCGCGAAAAATCGCTCTTGCGGCGCCTCCGAGAAAAGATTAAAATAACGACGCCGCCCAAAACGGATTTTGGGCGCGTTTTCCGGAGACGGTCGCGTTAAACGGCGGTCGACGGCTCGACAAACAAGCGGCGAAGGAGCGCGAAATATGTTGCGACGACAAACGAAACGACAAACTTGGGCCCGCGTCGGCGGCGTTCTTTTAAGCGCGGCGGCTTTGACCGGCGCCGCTTCGACGACGACGGCGGCGGAAACGAACGCCGAAAACGCCGGCTCTCCCGCGGCGCTCGCCCCGACTGCGAACGTCGCGAACCCGTTTGCGGCGCGTCTCGTCGTTTTGGAGTTCGCGTCGAAGACGGACGCCGCCGCCGACAAAACAAACGCGCTCTTGGACGCGATGCGGAGCAAAAATTACCCGATTCAACGCGTCGAGCGGGAAAACGGCGGCGCCGAACTCTTCGAACGCTTCGCCGTCGCCGCGACGCCGACCTTTGTTTTGTTCGTCGACGGCAAGGAAATCGACCGCGTCGCGACGCCCGGAACGCCGAGTCCGGCGATTCTGCGCAACCAACTGCTCCGCCTTTTCGACCGAGGTCGCGAAGAACTTGCGACCCTCTCCGCGAAGAAAAAATCGTCGAGCGTCCGAGTAACGCGCGCTCAAACGACCGGCGACTCGACCGGGTTCGCCGTTTCGGGCGTTCCGTCCGTTTCCGCCGCGCCGCTTCCGCTCGCGCCGTCCGTCGCCGACGTTCCTTCCGCTCCGGTCGCGCCGATAACCGCCTCCGCCCCTTCCGCGCCGAAACCGAGCCCGATTTCGCTTGCGGCGGC